>NZ_JBMDKG010000069.1:0-38804 GCF_057809595.1 Variovorax sp. FG153 | reverse complement strand
GCGGCGTGATCACGTGGCCGCCGGTCTCGGTCTGCCAGAAGGTGTCGACGATCGGGCAGCGCTCGCCGCCGATATTTCGGTGGTACCACATCCAGGCCTCGGGATTGATCGGCTCGCCGACCGAGCCGAGGATGCGCAGGCTCGTGAGATCCCAGTTCTTCGGATGCACCTTCTCGTCGCCCTCGGCCGCCTTGATCAGCGAGCGGATCGCGGTGGGCGCGGTGTAGAACACGCTGACCTTGTGCTTCTCGATCATCTGCCAGAAGCGTCCCGCATGCGGGAAGGTGGGGATGCCCTCGAACACCACCTGCGTGGCGCCGGCCGCGAGCGGGCCGTAGGCGACGTAGGTATGGCCCGTGATCCAGCCGATGTCGGCGGTGCACCAGAACACGTCCTCGGGGCGGATGTCGAAGGTCCAGTCCATCGTCATCTTGGCCCACAGCAGGTAGCCGCCGGTGGCGTGCTGCACGCCCTTGGGCTTGCCGGTGGAACCCGAGGTGTAGAGGATGAAGAGCGGGTGCTCGGCATTCACCGGCTCGGGCGCGCACTCGCTGCTCTGGCCGGCCAGCGCCTCGGCGAAGGTCTTGTCGCGGCCTTCGACGCGGTTCCAGGCCGAGGGTGTGCGTTCGTAGACGAACACGGTCTTGATCGACTCGCAGCCGCCGAGCGCGATGCCGTCGTCGACGATGGCCTTGAGCGGCAGCTCCTTGCCGCCGCGCAGCTGGAAGTTGGCGGTGATGACCGCGACCGCGCCGGCGTCGATGATGCGTTCCTGCAGCGCCTTGGCCGAGAAGCCGCCGAACACCACGCTGTGGGTGGCGCCGATGCGCGCGCAGGCCTGCATCGCGATCACGCCCTCGACCGTCATCGGCATGTAGACGATGACGCGGTCGCCCTTCTTGATGCCCTGCGCCTTGAGCGCATTGGCGAACTGGCTCACACGCGCGAGCAGTTCCTTGTAGCTGACCTTCGTGACGGTGCCGTCGTCGGCCTCGAAGACGATGGCGGTCTTGTTCTCGACGGGCGTGCCGATGTGGCGGTCGAGGCAGTTGGCGCTGGCGTTGAGCTCGCCGTCGCCGAACCATTGGTAGAACGGCGCGTTCGATTCGTCGAGGATCCTGCTGAAGGGCTTGCTCCACTGCAGGTGGGTCGTGGCCTGGCGGCTCCAGAAGCCTTCGAAGTCTTCCTCCGCTTCCTTGCACAGCGCCTCGTAGGCGGCCATGCCGGAAATGCGGGCGCCTTGCGTGGCGCGGGCATCGGGCGGGAACACGCGGTTCTCGACCAGGACGGATTCGATGTTCTTCGAGGGATGGCTCATGGGTATGGGGTTCAAGAAGTGAGGGACCGATGCGGCGCTCAACCGACGCTCGGCAGGATCAGCGGCAGCACCAGGTGCCGGCCGGCCAGCCCGACGGCGCCTGCAACGGCGATGCACAGCATGGCCGTGCACAGCTTCGTGGTGAGGCTGCGTTCGCGCGTGCGCAGCACGAAGGACATGCTGAACGCGATACTCGTGAGCGAGGCCAGCACCGCGCCCGTGCCGGCGGTGGTGGCCGACAGGCTGCCCTGCGACGCGAGCGCGGCGGCCGCGGCCACGGCGCTCGCGCTCGACATCAGGCCGCCGACCACGCTCACGAAGTAGAAGCCCGCATCGCCGAACTGCCGCTGCGTGAGGCCGCCGACGATGTGCAGCACCAGGAACACCACGCCGTACTTGAGCGCCAGCGGCAGCGAGAACGGCAGGTCGAGCTTGATCTCGGGCACGTCGGGCACGGGGCCGCGCGTGGCTCGCCGGTAGCTCCACAGCACGAGCACCGCGCTCGCGAGCATCATCAGCGCGAAGGCGCCCGAGGCGCCCAGCAGCGCGAGCGGCGCCAGGATCAGCAGCAGCCCGGCATTGCGCACCACCATCGCGGTGGTCGCCAGCAGGATGCCGCGATAGGCCGTGCCCACGTAGGCGCCGCGCGTGGCGACCACGCGCGAGGCCATCTCGATCACCGTGAAGTTGCTGTTCACCAGCCCGCCGAGAAAGCCCGAGAGCTCGGTGCCGCGCGTGCCGTAGAGCTTCCAGAGGATGTAGTTCACGAAGCCGATGCCCGCGATCAGGATCACCGTGACCCAGGCGGCGCGCGGCTCCACCAGGTGCCACGGTCCCACGGCCCCGGCCGGCAGCGCCGGATAGATCACGATCGCGAGGATGGCCAGCAGCAGCGCCGAGCGCATCTCGCTCTCGGTCAGCCCGGCCGAGAAGCCGGCCAGCCGTTCCTTCCACGCCAGCAGCGCGGTGGCCAGCACCATCACGGCCGCGGGCGAGATGGTGTGGCCCTGGCCGCAGAGCACGCCGGCCAGGCAGGTCACGAGCATGGCGGCCGAGGTCGTGAGCTCGGCGCCCTGCCCGGCGCGCAGCGTTTGCACGTTGAGCAGCACCGCGAGCACGCCGACCAGCGCCAGGCACAGCAGCGCCACCGGCATGCCGAGCAGGCCGCCGAGCGCGCCCAGCATGCAGATGAAGCCGAAGGTGCGCAGCCCCGCCTCCTTGCCGCGGCGCTCGCGCTCCAGCCCGATCAGCAGGCCGAGCGCCAGGCTCAGCGCCAGCCGCACCAGGATCTCCAGGTAGGGCCACTCGGCCCCGGTGGTCATGGGGATGGTCTTGTCTGGCATGGGGTCAGACCGCCCGGGGGCCCGGCACGCAGTCGTCGACCGCGAAGCGCGCCAGCGTCGAGATGCCGCTGTCGGGTTGTGCCACGTCGTCGAGCACGCGCAGCGAGGTGAGCCAGCGCCCGGGCGTCACGTCGGCCACCGCATAGCCGCGCCGGTCGGAACGCGCGAGCAGGATGTGCGGGTTGTTGTCGGCGATCTCCTGCGCGCGGCTCTGCGCCGTGCCGCTGGCCGAGGCGATCGAGGTGCCGCAGAACTCGCTCGCGATGACCGGCGACTGCGGCCGCGAGAAGTCGGCCAGCACGCGGCTGACGTAGTTCTGGTGGATGTCGCCGCCGAGGAACACGGTGTTGCGCGCGCCCGCGCCCTGCACCGCGTCGAGCACGCGCTGGCGGCTCGCGGGATAGCCGTCCCAGGTGCTGGGGTGGTAGCTCTCGGCCGGCAGCATCTTGTAGTTGCGCTGCGCGAAGATGGTCTGCTGCGCCACCGCGCTCCAGCGCTCGCCCAGCGCGGCGTCCTGCGCCAGGCCCTGCTCGAGCCAGCGCTCCTGGTAGCTGCCGAGGATCGAGCGCGCGGGGTCCCGCAGCTCGGGACAGCCCGTGGGCGTCACCGAGCTCGGCGATTCCTCGCCGGGCACGCGGCAGGGCTGGCGGTCGCGGTACTGGCGCGTGTCGAGCATGTGGAAGCGCAGCAGCCGGCCCCAGGCATGCCGCTCGTAAATGCGCAGGCCGTCGAGCGTGCCGAGCCCGCCGATGCCCTGCGTGAGCACCGAGGCGCGCAGCGGCATGTTCTCGTAGAAGGCCTGGTAGCCGGCGCCGCGCCGCGCGAGGAAGTCGCCCGCCGCACCGGTGCCTTCGAGGCCCGCGTAGTCGTTCTGCACCTCGTGGTCGTCCCAGGTCACGAGCCAGGGGCAGGCGCGGTGCGCGGCCTGCAGCTGCACGTCGGTCTTGTAGAGCGCGTAGCGGTCGCGGAAGTCGGCGAGCGTCTTGGCGGCCGGCAGCGTGTGCGTGCGCACCAGCTGGTAGCTCGGCGGCTTCTTCGGCATCGCGTATTCGTAGACGTAGTCGCCGAGGAACACGACCAGGTCGAGGTTCTCGTCGAGCATGTGGCGGTAGCCCGCGTAGTGGCCCTGCTCCCAGCGCTGGCACGAGACGAAGGCGAAGCGCGTGCGCCCGGGCATGGCGTGCAAGGCCGGCGCGGTGCGCGTGCGCGCTGTCTGCGTGACCGCATCGCCGTGCATGAAGCGGTAGAAGTACCAGCGGTCCGGCCGCAGGCCCGACACCTCCACGTGCACCGCGTGCCCGAGCTCGGCCAGCGCGTTCGCCTGGCCCGTGCGCACGATGCGGCGGAAGGCCTCGTCCTCGGCCACCTCCCAGCGCACCGTCAGCGAGGCGGGCAGCGGCAGGCGCGGCGTGTCGAAGGGCACGGTGCCGGGCACCGGGCCGTCGAGCAGCCGGGTCCACAGCACGAAGCCGTCGGGTGTCGGCGACCCGCTGGCGACGCCGAGCGGGAACAGGTCGCGCTGGGCCAGCGTGTTGGACCAGCTCCAGCGCGGCAGGGAGGTGGCGGCCGCGGCGGCCGAGGCCAGGCGGATGAGATCGCGACGGTGCATGCTTGTCTCCAATCGTGGATTGTGGGGGTGGTTCCGCGGGACGGGCGCGCTCAGAACGCGTGGCGGATGCCGAAGTTCTGGCCGCTGGCCGCGTGGTCGGCGAGGCCCGCGACGTCGCCGCCGACGGTCAGCGCGGCGCGGCGCCGGTTGCGCACATGGGCAAAGGTCGCATAGAGCGCGGTGCGCTTCGACAGGTGGTGCACGTAGCCGAGCGCGATCTTGCTGGCGCGCGAGCGGTCGCCCGGGTAGCGGAAGGCCACCTGTCCGTAGCTCGCGCGGATCTCGCCGGGGCCGACCGGCACCGTCACGCCGACGGTCGCGCCTTCGAAGCGCTTGGGGCCCAGCGGCATCTGCACCCGGTCCTGCGCGTAGAGCGCCTCGACCGATGCCACGCCGAAGTCGTAGGCGACACCGAGGCTGGCCGAGCGGATGTCGCGCGGGCGCGTGGTCGGCGCCTTGGGCCCGCCCATGGTCCGGCTGTAGGCCGCGCCCACGCGGAACGCGCCCTGCCGGTAGCCGAGACGCCCGCCGAGGTAGCGCTCCGCGTCGCCGCCGTCGACCGCCTCGGGCAGGCCGTACTGGAACTGGCCCGAGAAGCCACCCAGGTCGCGCGGCAGGAAGTAGCCGACCGAGTTGCTCACGCGCACATGCGAGCTCTGCCCCGCGTTGGCGCTGCCGTAGAGGGTGGCGCGGCCGCGGTAGACGATGCTCTCGCCGACGCCGTTGGTGACCCAGGGCCCCGAGAAGTCCGACTGGATCAGGTAGGTCGGCGTGTAGTCGCGGCCCAGCCGCAGCTCGCCCCAGGGGCCGGCCAGGCTCACGGTCGAGCGCCGCGCGAGGTCGAAGGATGTCGGGTTGTCGACGGCGAGCGAGCCCTCGAGCCAGAAGCCCGCGCTCAGGCCGCCGCCCAGGTCTTCCTGGCCGCGAAAGCCCAGGCGGCTGCTCGCGAGCCCGTCGGAGGCCAGCGCGGTCTGGCTGCCCTTGCCGTGCACGCGGTAGTGGGCGACGCCGGTGTCGATCAGCCCGAACAGCGTGACGCTCGACTGGGCATGGCAGGCACCGATGGCGAGCATGGCGCCGCCGGCGATGACGGGGGTGAATCTTCTTTGTCTCTTCATCTTTTTCTTCGAGTGGTTGGGGGTGACCCAGGGATGGCGACGCGCAGGCGGGCCCCTCACGCGCATGCGTGACGAATCCATCCGGCGTCGGGGGAGCGAAAGACGCGGCGCGTCTACTGCAATGCGCGTCCCTGCATGCCGTCCGCCGCCACGCCGAGGTGGCGCAGCACGGTCGGCGCGATGTCGATCAGCGACGCGGGTTGGCGTCGCTCGCCGGGACGAAGCCCTCCCCCTCTCAGGTAGAGAAAGGGATGCTGTTCGTGCTCGCCCAGTCCGCCGTGCTGCGCGCAGCCGACGGGCGATGAATCGCTGAACGGGCTCAGCAGCGAGACGCTGCGGCCCGGCACGCCATGGGGATTGGTGCTCGCGTCATGGCGCAGCGCCAGCGCCAGGCCGAGCGGGCCCTCGGTCGGCAGGCCGATCTCTGCGAGGGCCTGGCCGGCGAACACGCGTCCCGTGAAGTCCTGGTCCTGCAGCCACCGCACGAGTGCCGGGATCGCATCGCGTGCCTCGTCGGCGAAGTACAGCAGCGCGGCATTGCCGTTGGGCGCCACCACCACCTCCTGCGATTCGTGCGAGCGCTTCCAGCCGGCCTCGACCAGCAGCGCGTCGAGGTCGATCTTGCGTTCCACCGTCTCCATGCCGTGGTCGGAACAGGCGACCAGCAGGATCTCGTCGCCGGCCGGATCGAGCGCCTCCACGGTGCGCCGCACCTGGTCGACGCAGGCATCGGCGTGGGCGATCATCGCCAGGTGCTCGCCCGATCCGAGCGCCACGCCGTGCGCCGTGTGGTCGGGCTCCGAGAGCCACAGCACGGCCAGCGCGGGCGCGCGTTCGCGCAGCACCTCGCGGCAGAAGCGATCGGTCATCGCCCGGTCGCCCGCGGCGCCCACCTCGATGGCCAGGCCGTCCGTCAACGCGACACCGCCCGGTCCGCGCGAGCCGGCGCGGTGGTAGACATGGCCGAAGCCGTCGGGATCCTGCAGGTAGGCGGCGCCCGGCGACACGTTCGACATGACGATCGCACCGCCCTGCCGCGCCAGCCGCTCGGCCCAGGTCGGGCGCCGCAAGGTGCGGCCCGTGGCGCGGCGCAGGCGCTCGAGGAAGTCGGGCTTGCCCACCGACAGCCGCACCAGCGCGCCCTGCTCGCGCAGCACCATGGTGTTGCCCAGCAGGCCGTGGGCGGCCGGCAGGCAGCCGGTGGCCATCGAGGCCGAGCTGGTGCGCGTGGTCGAGGGAAAGACGCCGCGCGCCGAAACGAAGTCGGCACCCTGCGCGCGCAACGCCGCGAGCGCGGGAGCCACGTGGGGCGCGACTAGGTCCGCGCACAGGCTGTCGCAGACCACCACGACGGCGCGCCGCCCGCTCCTCATTTCGAAGCGTCCCGGGGCGCCGGGAGCGTGGACTTGTCGAGGTAGTCGTGGAAGTGGACCGTGACCTGATCCGCCGCGAGGAACACCACCGCATAGGCCGGCGGCTCGTGGCTCTTGGGCACCGGCGAGATGGTGTGCAAGTCGAACGGCACCTGGTGATTGAGGCCGCGCATGGTCGAAAACGGGATGCCGCGCCAACTGCCGCAGACCGGTCGGTGCACGTGGCCGAAGAACAGGTGGCGCAGGTTGCGCCGGCCCGCCACCAGCCGCGCGAAGGGCTCGGGGTTCGCGAGGCCGATGCGGTCGAGGCACGGAATGCCGATGTCGAACGGCGGGTGGTGCATGAACAGGTAGGTCGGCCGCTCGCCGAGTCGGTCGAGCTCGGCCGCGAGCCAGGCCAGACGCTGCTCGCAGTACAGGCCGCCGTTGCGGCCTTCGTCGAGCGTGTCGAGCAGCAGGAAGCTCGCGTCGGCCAGGTCGAAGCGGCCCTGCACGAAGCCGTTGCCGTCGCTCGGCCCGCCCGGGCATTGCGCCGCCAGCAGCGCGCGGATGTCGTGGTTGCCCACCAGCGGGAAGCACGGCATGGGCAGCCGCGCGAGCTGGGTGCGCAGCGCCGCGTAGGCCGCGCTCTCGCCGCGGTGCGCGAGGTCGCCCGTGATCACGCAGCAGGCCGCGTCGCGGTGGTGCTCGAGGATGTCGTCGATGCAGGCGGCGAGCCGTGCGTACGGGTCCAGGCCGTGCAGGATCTCGCCGGGCGCGACGAGGTGGGGATCGGTGATGTGGATGAACTTGGTCATGCGGCAAGGGTTTCGGGTGAGGCGGTCACGGAATGCAGGGCGGTGGCCTGCAGCAGCAGGCGCGTGTAGTCGTCGGCCGGGGCATCGAAGACCTGGCGCGTGGCGCCGGCCTCGCGGACCTCGCCATGGCGCAGCACCACGACGCGGTCGGCCATGCGCCGGACCACGCCGAGGTCGTGGCTGATGAACAGGTAGGCCGTGCCGGTCTTGCGCTGCAGCTCGAGCAGCAGCTCCAGCACCTGGGCCTGCACCGACACGTCGAGCGCCGAGGTGATCTCGTCGCAGACGATCAGGTCGGGCTCGGCCGCGAAGGCGCGCGCGATGGCAACGCGCTGCTGCTGCCCGCCCGAGAGCTGGCGCGGGTAGCACTCGAGCAGCGCCGGATCGAGGTGCATGGCCCGCATCAGCGCCTGCGCGCGTTCGCGCAGCGCCGGGCCGCGCAGCCCGGTGAACAGGGTCAGCGGCCGCTCGAGGATGGCGGCGATGCGCTGGCGCGGATTGAGCGAGGACAGCGGGTCCTGGAACACGATCTGCACCCGCCGGCGCAGCGTCGGCGAGCGGTCGGTGGCCTTCGCGGCCAGCGGCTGGCCATCGAAGTGCAGCGAACCGCCCGAGGGCGCCATCAGCCCCGCGACCAGCGAGGCCGCGGTCGACTTGCCGCTGCCCGATTCGCCAACCAGGCCGAGCGTCTCGCCGCGCCCGATCGCGAACGACAGGCCGGCCAGCGCGGGCCGCGCCATGGCCGGCGGGGGCTGGAACCAGGCGCGGCGGCGCGTCGGATAAGAGAACGCGAGGTCTTTCGCCACCAGCAGCGCGCCTTGCGCGTGCTGCGGCTCGCGCTCGGGCGGCTCGGCATCGATGCGCGGAATGGCCGCGATCAGCTGCCGCGTGTAGACATGCGCGGGCGCGCCGAAGATGCGCGCGGCCGACCCCTGCTCGACGATGCGGCCCTGGTGCATCACGATCACCTGGTCGCACATGCGCGAGATCACGCCGAGGTCGTGGCTCACGTAGATCAGCGAGGTGCCGAAGCGCTCGCGCAGGGTGCGCACCAGCTCGAGCACCTGGACCTCGGTGGTCTTGTCGAGCGCGGTGGTCGGTTCGTCGAGCACCAGCACGCCCGGGTCGCCGGCCAGCGCCGCGGCGATCACCACGCGCTGGCGCTGGCCGCCCGAGAGCTCGTGCGGGAAGCGCGCGCAGATGCCCTTCGGATCGGGCAGGTTGGTGGCCTCGAACAGCTCGAGCGTGCGCGCCCGCGCCTCGGCGGCGCCGCAGCCGCGCAGGTGGCGCACGGCCTCGTCGACCTGGTCGCCGATGCGCATGTGCGGCGTCAGCGAGCTCAGCGGGTTCTGCGGCACGAAGGCGATGTGCCGGCCGCGCAGCCGGCGCCGCGCGGGTTCGTCCAGGCGCAGGATGTCCTCGCCCGCGATGCGCACCGCCCCCGCGGTGATCACGCCGCCGGGCCGGCAATGGCCCAGCAGCGCGCGCGCCACGGTCGACTTACCCGAGCCGCTCTCGCCGACGATGCCCAGGCTGCTGCCGGCCTCGACCGTGAACTCGACGCCGCGCACCGCGCCGACGATCTCTCCGTCGGCGCGCCGGTAGCCGATGCCCAGGCCCTGGACCTCGAGCCGTCCGCCGATGCGGCGCGCCGCCTGCTGGCGCCGTGCCAGCGCATTGGATTCGGGATGCTTCATCGTTGCCTGTTCCTTCATGCCGCGTCCTGGCCGCGCGTGGCGTCCAGTCCCAGGGCCCGTGCCAGCGCCTCGGCGCCGAAGTTGAGTCCCACCACCAGGGTGGAGATGAAGACCGCCGGCGCCAGCACCAGCCAGGGTGCGAACGCGAGCTGGCTCACGCCCTCGGCGACCATCAGCCCCCAGTCGGGCGTGGGCGGCGAGATGCCCATGCCCAGGAAGGACAGCGAGCTCAAGAGCAGGATCGCGTGCGACATGCGGATCGCGAACTCGACGTAGACCACGTCGAGCGTGTTGGGCAGCAGCTCGCGCAGGATGATCGACACCGTGCCCTCGCCGCGCAGCTGCGCGGCCTTCACGTAGCCCAGCTGCACCTGTGTCAGCGCCTGGGCCCGCACGATGCGGATCACGCCCGGGAAGTACACCATCCCGATGAGCACGATCAGCACCGGCAGCGATTCGCCGAAGCCGACCGCGAACAGTGCGACGAACAGGATGCCCGGCAGCGCCAGCTTGAGGTCGACGATGCGCATCATCACGTCGTCGAACAGCCCGCCGAGGTAGGCGGCCGTCACGCCGAGGATGCTGCCGACGCTGACCGCAACGACCACGCCCGTGAAGGCGGCCAGCAGCGCCGTGCGTCCGCCCCACAGCAGGCGCGACAGGTAGTCGCGGCCCAGCACGTCGGTGCCGAGCCAGAACTCGGCGCTCGGCGGCTCGGCGCGGCCGCCGTTGAGCGACATCGGGTCGTAGGGCGCGATCCAGGGCGCGGCCAGCGCGACGGCCAGGTGCAGCACGACGATGCCGATGCCGAACAGGGCCACGGGCCGCAGCAGCGCGTGGTGGTTGATCTTGAACATCATGATTCAGCGGCTCCTGGCGCGGGGGTCGAGGGCGGCCACCGCGAGGTCGGCCAGCAGGTTCATCGAGACGACGGCCAGGGCCGCCAGCAGGCTGATGGCCTGCACGATCGGCACCTCGCGCTTGTCGACGGCCTGCAGCAGGATCATTCCGAGCCCGGGATAGCCGAACACCTTCTCGACCACCACGATGCCGCTGAGCAGGCCGGCCACGTAGAGCGCGGCCGAGTTGAGCGCCGGGATCACCGAGGCCGGCAACGCATGGCGCAGGATCAGCCGCAGCTCGCCCAGGCCGGTGAAGCGGGCGCGCTCGACGTAGTCGCTGGCCAGCGACTCGATCAGCCCGGTGCGGATCAGCTGCACCAGGTGGGCGATGGAGCCGAACACGATGGTCGCGACCGGCAGCACCGACACGGCCAGCAGCGCCGACGGCGGCGCGTCGGCGAAGGCCAGGATCACGGCCGGGAAGACCGGGATCCAGATCGCGAACACCAGCACCAGCAGGTTGCCCGAGGCGAACTCGGGGATCGAGTAGCCGATCACCGCGCCCATCGAGGCCAGCGTGTCGGGCAGCCGGCCGCGCCAGAAGGCCGCGACGATGCCCAGCAGCAGCGACACCGGAATGGCCACCAGCGCCGTCACGGCCGCGAGCAGCAGCGAGTTCTTCACCGGCTCGCGGATGATCTCGACCACCGGCGTGCCGCCGAGGATGGTCTTGCCGAAGTCGCCGCGCATGGCGCCCGTGAGCCACTCGAAGTAGCGCACCGGCGCCGGCCGGTCGAGGCCGAGGTCGTGGCGCTTTCGCGCCAGGTCCTCGGGATTCATCATCGCGATCTCGTCGGCCGTGAGGCTGACTTCGAGCGCGTCGCCGGGCAGCACCTCGGTCGCGACGAACACCAGCATCGAGGCCAGCAGCAGGGTCAGCGCGTAGAGGCCCACGCGCCGCAGGAAGGTCATGAGCATGATGGGTCGCCGTTCGCGCGCGGTTCGGTGAAGGGGATGCGGGGCCGGCTCACGATTTCCAGACCTCGTCGAAGCGCATCGACCAGAACTGCGAGTGGTTGCGCAGGTCGTGCACGTTGGGCTTGTGGATCAGCAGGTTGCGCCGTCCGCCCGCGGACAGGGTCGGCACCTCGTCGCGCAGGATCTCCTGCATGCGCACGTAGTTCGCGCGCCGCTTCTCGGTGGAGGGCTCGGCGAGCGACTTCTGGTAGAGCGCCATGTACTCGTCGCAGCCCGCGCCGCGCCAGTAGCCGCTCTCGTTGTTGTCGGGCCGCAGCCGGTACAGGCTCACGCCCGGATTGCGCGGGCCGGCCGGCGTGTAGGCGAAGCGGTGCTTGCGCGTCTTCTCGGCATCCTCGACGCGCCACTGGCGGTAGCCGTCGCTCGGCCGCTGCTCGATCGGCAGCACGATGCCGGCCTCCTTCACCGACTCGGCCAGCACCTGGAACACGCGCGGCACCTCGGGCCAGGTGGGCGCGAAATAGAAGGTCGGCAGCTTCACGCCGTTGGGATGGCCGGCCTCGGCCAGCAGCGCGCGCGCCCGTGCCACGTCGTGCATGCGCTGCAGCGGCTGGAAGGCGGCATTGGCCGGCGTCAGGTGCGAGTCGTTGCCGACCCAGCCGGCCTTCTTGCCGTAGACGATGCGGATGATCTTCTCGCGGTCCACCGCCAGCGCCAGGGCCTGCCGCACGCGCTTGTCGTCGAGCGGCGAGCCCTCGACCTTGGGGATCACCATCAGCGCCTGGTCGCCGCTGCTCGACAGGCTGTACTTGAGGTCGGGCGTGCGCTCGAGGTCGGGCAGCAGCCCGGGGTCGACGCCGATCACGGCATCGAACAGGCCGCCGCGGAATCCGTTCAGCGCGCCTTCCATGCGGCCGGGCGAGCTCACGACCTCGAGGCGGTCGAGGTAGGGAAAGCCGGCGCGCCAGTACTTCTCGTTGCGCTCGAGGATGATGCGGCGCTTGGGATCGAGGCTCGCGATCCGGAACGGCCCGGTGCCGATGCCCGAGAGGCCGATCGCCTCCTTCTCGGCCGCCGGCATGATCATCAGGTGGTACTCGGCGAGCACGTAGGGGAACTCGCTGTTCGGCGCGTCCAGCGTCATGCGCACCTTCCTGCCGACCTTCTCGACCTTGACGATCTGCTTGGCGTAGCCGGTCGCGGTCTGGTGGAAGCGGTAGGACGACACCACGTCGTCGGCCGTCATCTCGCGGCCGTCGTGGAACAGCACGCCCTCGCGCAGCGTGATGTCCCAGACCTTGAGGTCGGCGCTCGGCTCCCAGGCCGTGGCGAGCTCGGGCTGTACCTCGAGGTTCTCGTCGACCCAGGTCAGCGCGTTGTAGGCGCTGCGGTTGTTGAGGTCGAGCCAGTGCTGGGGATGGCGGCCGGTGCGCGCATCGCCCATCCGGTTGTTCGGGTAGGTGTTGGTGTAGACGAAGGTGCCACCGCGCTTGGGGGCGGCCTGCGCCGCCCGCGGAAAGAGCAGCTCGCAGAGCGAGAGCGCGGCGCCAGCGCCGGCGCCCGTCAGCAATCGGCGGCGCATGGCGTCGATCGGGCAGTTGTCGTTGGGTCTCATCGTGTCTCCTGGCAGTCATCGGGCGCCTGGCCGGCGCTCTTCGGTTCGCGCGGCCTCGCATCGCATGTCGATGCGAGGCGGCGCGCCGTTCAGTCCATTGTCGGTGGGCTCACCATGGCAGCGAGAGCGTCTTGCAGTTGGTGAACGACTTGATCGCCTCCTGCACCCCTTCCTTGTAGCCAAGGCCCGAGTCCTTGATGCCGCCGAAGGGCGTGAGCTCGATCCGGTAGCCCGGCACCTCCCAGAGGTTGACGGTGCCGACCTTGAGCTCCTTGGCGAAGCGCATCACGTCGTCCATGCGGTTGGTGCAGATGCCCGACGAGAGTCCGAAGGCGGTGCCGTTCGACATCGCGATGGCCTCGTCGATGTTCGCGAAGCGCAGGATCGGCGACACCGGGCCGAAGGTCTCCTCGCGCACCACGGTCATCTCGGGGCGCACCCGGTCGAGCACCGTCGGCGCGTACAGCGCGCCCTCGCGCTCGTTGCCGGCCAGCAGCCGCGCGCCCTGCTCGACCGCCTCTTCGACCACCGCCTGGAAGCGGCGCGCCGCGGCCTCGTCGATCACCGTGCCCATGTCGTTGCCCGCATCCATCGGATCGCCGAACTTCCAGGCGCGGGTCTTGGCCACCACGCGCTCGGTGAACTCCGCGGCCACCTTCTCGTGCACCAGCATGCGCTTGACGGCGGTGCAGCGCTGGCCCGAGTTCTTGTAGGAACCCTGCACGGCGAGATCGCTGGCGCGGTCGAGGTCGGCGTCGTCCATCACGATCAGCGGGTCGTTGCCGCCGAGCTCGAGCACGATGCGCCGGTAGCCGGCCTTGTTCGCGATGTACTTGCCGATCTCGACGCCGCCGGTGAAGGTGATCAGCTCCACGTGGCGGTGGGTCAACATCTCGTCGGCGATCTCGCGCGGGTCGCCCGTGATCACCTGCAGCATCTCGGGCGGCAGGCCGGCCTCGTAGAGCAGGTCCGCGAAGTACAGCGCCGACAGCGGCACCTTCTCCGAGGGCTTGAGCACCATGCGGTTGTTGGTCGCGACCGAGGGCACCACCTTGTGGGCTACCTGGTTCATCGGGTGGTTGAAGGGCGTGATGGCGGTGATCACGCCCAGCAACGGCTCGCGCGTGGTGATCACCTTGCGCTGCTTGCCGTGCGGCGTGAGGTCGCAGGAGAACACCTGGCCGTCGTCGCGCAGCGCCTCGTTGGCGCCGAAGTTCAGCACGTCGGCCACGCGGCCGATCTCGTAGATGCTGTCCTTCTTCGACAGGCCCGACTCGCTGGTGATCAGCGTGGAGGCCTCGTCGGTGCGCGCGCGCAGCAGCAGCGCGGCGCGGTTGAGGATCGCGGAGCGCTCGTAGCGCGACAGGCGCGGCACGTAGGCGTGCGCGATCTCGTAGGCGCGCCGCACGTCCTCCAGCGTGGCCATGGCGACGGTGCCCACCGTCTCGCCGGTGTAGGGGTTGCGCACGGCGATCGTGCGCGGCGTGTGGACCTTCTCGCCGCCGATGCGCAGCGCTTCGACGCGGATGTCCTGTCTGTCGAGAATGGCGCTCATGCCGCCTCCTTCTGTTGGGTGCCGATGAAGTTCTTGCCGCGCGCGCCGGTCAGTGCATGCGCGACCATGCGGTCGGCCTGCTCGCTCGACACGCCGTAGTCCGAGAAATGCGTCTTGACGCCCAGCCGCTCGATGAAGCCGGCCAGCTTCTCCGGCGCGCGGTCCAGCGGGCCGAGCGCGCGCTCGAGCACCGCGTCGCGGCCGGCGTCCTGCCCGATCGCGCGCCGCAGCACCATCGGCAGCGGGAACGAGCAGGCGATGCCGTGCGGCAGGCCGTAGCGCAGGGTCATCTCGTACGAGATGGAGTGCGCGAGCGCGGTGCGGGTGTTCGAGAAGGCCATGCCGGCCTGCAGCGCAGCCAGCGCCATGCGGGCGCGCAGATCGAGGTCGTCGAGCTTGTCCATCAAGAGCGGCAGGGTCTCGAAGATCTGCTGCACCGCCGCGACCGCGAAGGTGTCGGACAGCGCGTTCGCATTCACGTTCCAGATCGCCTCGAGCGCATGCGACAGCGCGTCGAGACCGCTCTGCAGCGTCACCGAGGCCGGCAGCGAGAGCATCAGCTCGGGGTCGACGATCGCGATGCTGGGCCAGGTCTCGGGAAGGTGCAGCGAATGCTTGCGCTGCGCCTCGCGGTCCCAGATCGTGGCCCAGGGCGTGACCTCGCTGCCGGTGCCGGCGGTCGTCGGCACCGCGATCAGCGTCTTCACGCGCGCCGGCACGAAGGGCCCGCCCGCGGCCAGGGCCGCCACCAGGTCGTCGAAGCGGCCGCTTCGCGTGCCGACCATCAGCGCCTTGGCGGTGTCGATCGCGCTGCCGCCGCCGACCGCGACCAGCACCTCGGCCTGCTGCGAATCGCTCCAGAACGCCTCGTAGAGCGCCCGCAGTTCGGCCACGTCGGGGTTCGGCAGCACCGCGTCGATCACTCCGGCCAGGCCGTCGCCGAGCAGGGCCTGCAGCCGGTCGACGAGCCCGAAGCGGCGCGCCTCCGGAAAGGTCACGACCACGGCCTTGCGGCCGGCCAGCAGCTTCGGCAGGGACGACAGGGCCCCTGCCCCGTACACGCTGCGCACGGGATTGAAGAATTCCTGGGACATCTGGACCTCTTCAGTGGGCGGCGCCCGCGTGGTTCAGGGCCAGGTCGAAGACGTCGAAGTTGCGCAACCGGCGACGCGGGTCCACGCCCTGCAGCGCGCGGTTGAACAGCAGCGGCACCTTCTGCTCCGAGACGCCGCCGTGCGAGCGCAGCGGCACCGTGAGGCCGCTGAGGTCGTGCCGCGCCGCGCTGGTGCCCAGCACCGTCAGGTGGTCGCCGACCACGACCAGGTCGCCGATGCGGTCGCCCGCGAGCTCGAACTGCCGCACCGCCTGGTCGCGCGTGAGCACCTGCTCCACGCCGGACAGGCCGGCCAGCGCCTCGTGCACCTGTTCCAGCGGCGCGCGGTTGACGTACACCGTCGCGAACGAGCCAAGCGCGCCGTGGTGCACCACGTAGGGATCGGTGATCGGCAGGATCACGCGCGTGCTGGCCTCGCCGAGCCGCGCATCGAGTTCCTGCTGCAGGTAGAGAACGCGCGGATTGCCGGCCGCGTCGGTCTTGGGGCTCATGCCATGGTCGGCCGTGAGGCCGATCACCGCGCCCAGTGCGTCGAGCCGCGCGAGGTAGCCGTCCATCATCGCGTAGAAGGCGTTGGCCTCGGGCGTGCCGGGCGCGCACTTGTGCTGCACGTAGTCGGTGGTCGAGAGATACATCAGGTCGGGCTTGCGCGTCTCGAGCAGGCGCACGCCGGCGGCGAAGACGAACTCGCTGAGGTCGGCGCTGTAGACCGAGGGCACGGGCTTGCCGACCAGATCGAGCACCCGGTCGATGCCGCATTCGGCGACGGTCGCCTTGTCGGCCTTCTCGGCCGAGAAGCAGATGCCGCGCAGGCCGTGGCCGAGCATGGTGCGCAGCTTGTCCTTGGCGGTCACGGCCGCCACCAGCGCGCCGGCATCGGAGAAGGCCGACAGCAGCGTGGGCGCGCGCAGGTACTCGGGGTCGTTCATCATGACCTCCTTGTCCGCCGCCACGTCGTAGAAGAAGTTGCCGCAGATGCCGTGCACCGAGGGCGGCACGCCGGTCACGATCGACACGTTGTTCGGGTTCGTGAAGCTCGGGACCACGCAGTCGCCGATCAGCGAGCTGCCCTGCTCGAGCATGCGCTGCAGGAACGGCGCCGCGCCGGCCTGGATGGCCTGGGTGATGTAGTCGGGCTCGCAGCCATCGACGCACACCACGACCACCGGCGCGCGCGGCTTCGCGTAATGCCGTCCATTGGCCAGGACGGTCTCGGCTTGAAATGTCATCGGGAAGCTCCTTTGGAAATCAGTGCGTTGTCTCGGAGACCTTGTCGTCTCGCGCTGGGTGCACTGTCCGCTCGAAGCTTCTATTCGTCCAATTCAAGTTTTTCGGGCAATGTATTGAGCAGAACTATACATCGCCAGGGAAAGTACGGAGACGGCGCTCCGTACGCTGCGCTCAGGCGGCCGCGAGCCGCGGCGCCTTGCGATGCCGCGTCGCCGTCTCGTAGTCGTGCGCCAGCGCGAGCAGGGTCGCCTCGCTCCACAGCGGCCCGACGAACAGCAGTCCGAACGGCGCGCCCGAGGCGTAGTAGCCCGCGGGCACCGTCACGGCCGGCAGGCCCGCGATGTTGAGCTCGCCCACCGTGGTCTCCTGGATCGTGCCGCCGCGCGTGACCGGCAGCTCCTCGCGCATCTGCGGGAACACCAGCGCATCGAGCTTCTCGCGCGCGAACACCGCGTCGACGATGCGCAGATAGGCCTCCTTGAGCGCGATGAAGTCCGACAGGTCGGGCGGCGTGCCCGGCGACCTGAGCGCGGCCGCGAACTGCGGCAGGTTGTGCAGGTAGCTCAGCACGCCGCCGGGGGCGAAGGCGGATTCCTTCTCGGTCGCCTTCGCGAAATCGGCGAAGGACTTGAGCGCCGCGTCGGGGCCCAGCCGCTCGAGGTACTTCTGCAGGTCGTAGGGCACCGACTCCATGCCGCGCGCATCGAAGTTCGTGAGCGGCAGCGTGGGCTGGCGCAGCTGCGCGAAGCCGGTGTCGGCGAAGGGATCGTCGACCAGCACCGCGCCGCGCTGCACGAGTTCTTTCGCGGCACGCGCATAGAGCTCGCCCGCCTCGTCAGAAAGCGGCTGGGTGCGCCAGCCCGGCCCGTACAGGCCGATGCGCGCGCCCGCCAGGCTGCGGCTGCCGAACTGCGCGGTGTAGCCGCCCACCGGCTTCTTGCCGACGCCGGCCAGCGTCTTCGGATCCTCGGGCGAATAGCCCGCGAGCACGTCGAGGCACAGCGCCGCGTCCTTCACGGTGCGCGCGATCGGGCCCACGACGTCGCGGTTGCCCGACAGCGGCATCACGCCGGCGTTGGGCACCAGGCCGATGGTGGGCTTGATGCCGACCAGGTCCTGCGCCGAGGCCGGGTTCTGGATCGAGCCGCCGGTCTCCTCGGCCAGGCCCAGCACGGCCATGCTGGCGCCGACCGCCGTGGCCGTGCCCGCGCTGCTGCCGCCGGGCACGCGATCGGGCAGCACCACGTTGAGCGTGGGGCCGGCCCAGCTGTCGTCGGCATGGGTGCCGGTGTGGCTCAGCACCGGCACGTTGGTCTTGCCGAGGATGACCGCGCCGGCCGCGCGCATGCGCGCCACCACGGGCGCGTCGGTGGCGGGCATCAGGTCGACGCCGCCGCTCTTGCCGTGCAGCAGCGACCAGCCGGCCGTGGTCGGGAAACCGACCATGTCCATCGGGTCCTTGACGACCACGGGCACGCCCGCGAGCGGGCCGAGCGCCTCGCCGGCCGCGCGCCGGCGGTCGATGGCACGCGCATCGTCGATGGCCTCGTCGTTGAGGAAGATGATGGCGTTGTAGCGCCCGTTCCAGGTCTCGATCTGCGCGAGGCAGGCGCGCGCGAGCGACTCGGCCGTGAAACTGCCGTTGCGAAAGCCTTCCTGCACGGTGTCGACGGTCAGCGTGGCGAGGTCGATGGCGGGGGTGGTCTGGCTCATGGCGAAGAAACTCCTCGTGAATGCGGTGAATGAAGAGGGAGACAAAAAGGGAAATTCAGAAGGTCATGTGGCGATCGATGATCTCGTCGCTCAGCTGCTCGATGGGACCGCTCTCGACGATGGTTCCCTTCTCGAACATGGCGAAGCCGCTGGCCACGCGGCGCACGAAGTCGATGTTCTGCTCGACCAGCACCATCGTCAGGCCGAGCTCGCGGTTCATGCGCGCGATCGCGGCCTCGATCTCCTGCACCACCGAGGGCTGGATGCCCTCGTTGGGCTCGTCGAGCAGCATCACGCTGGGTTGCGCCGCGAGGGCGCGCGCCAGCGCGAGCTGCTGCTGCTGGCCGCCCGACAGCACGCCGCCGGGCCGGTCGAGGTTGGCCGCCAGGTACGGGAACAGCTCGAGCGCCAGCGGCGGGATCGCGCGCGGCCCCCGGCCCGAGAAGGCGCCCATCAGGATGTTCTGGCGCACGCTGAAGTCCGGGATGATCTCGCGCCCCTGCGGCACGTAGGCGATGCCGCCGCGCGCGCGCAGGTGCGTGGGCAGCCCGTCGATGCGCAGGCCGTCGAGTTCGATGCGGCCCGTGGCGCGCACCATGCTGCCCATCAGGGTGCGCAGCAGCGTGGTCTTGCCCATGCCGTTGCGCCCGAGGATGGCGGTGATCTTCCCCTTCGGGATGGAGAGGCTCACGTCCTGCAGCGCGTGGCTGCGGCCGTAGTAGCTGTCGACGTTGGAGAGTGTCAGCATGGCGTTCCGATCGCGTGGGAGATTCCGTGGGAGCCCAGGTAGGCCTGCCGGACGCGCGCGTCGCGCTCGATCTCGGCGACGCTGCCCTCGGCCAGCACGCGGCCCAGGTGCAGCACGGTGATGCGCTCGGCGATGTCGCGCACGAAGGCCATGTCGTGCTCCACCACCAGGATGGTGTGGCGCCCGCGCAGGCTCTTGAGGATCTGCGCGGTCTTGCGCGTCTCGCCGGCCGTCATGCCGGCCGTGGGTTCGTCGAGCAGGATCACCTTCGGCTGCTGCGCGATCAGAAGGCCCAGCTCCAGCCACTGCGTCTGGCCGTGGCTCAGGTCGCCGGCCTGCTGCTGCTGCACATCCTCCAGGCCGGCCAGCGCCAGGATCTCGTCGACGCGGCGGTCGGTCTCGCGCCCGAAGCCCCAGCGCAGGTTGCGCAGGATCGAGGGCTCGCGGCTCGCGGCCACGCACAGGTTGTGGCGCACCGTGAGCTCGCGGAACACGCTCGGGATCTGGAACTTGCGGCCGATGCCCGCGCGCGCGATCCGGTACTCGGGCCAGTTCGTGAGGTCGCGCCCGTGCAGCTCGACCCGGCCCTCGGTGCTGCGCGTCTTGCCCGAGATCAGGTCCATCAGCGTGGTCTTGCCCGCGCCGTTGGCGCCCAGCAGCACGCGCAACTCGCCCTCGGCCACGCGCAGCGACACGCCGTCCACCGCCTTGAAGCCGCCGAAGCTCACGCCCAGCGCATGCAGTTCGAGTGCGATGTCGCTCATGGCGCACCTCCGCTGGCACGGCGCTGACCGATGCGCTCGAGCAGGTCGTGCGCCCAGCCCGCCATGCCCTTGGGCAGGTACAGCACCACCAGCACGAAGGTGAGCCCGACGATCACGCGCCAGGCCTCGACCAGCGACTGGGTCTCGCTCGCCGTGGCCTCGAGCATATTGATCAGGATCGCGCCGATGCACGCGCCCAGCAGCGAGGCGCGCCCGCCCACCGCGGCCCACACCACCATGGTGATCGAGAAGCTCAGGTCCATGAAGGTGGGCGAGGCGAACTCGGCCACCACCACGTAGAGCATCCCGGCCACCGCGGCGATGGCCGCCGACAGCGCGAAGAAGAAGGTCTGGTAGTGCGCCACGTCGAAGCCCAGGTAGCGCGCGCGCTGCGGATCGCCCGAGGTGGCGCGCAGGATCACGCCGGCGCGCGTGGCGAGCAGCGCGCGCGCACCGACCAGCACCACGGCGAGCACGCCCGCGACCAGGTAGTAGGTCGACACGCCGTAGGGATCGAGCTCGTGCCCCGCGATGCGCAGCCAGGCCAGGTCCGACAGCCCGTTGAAGCCGTTGGTGATCGGCTGCGCATCGACCAGCAGCAGGCGCACCAGCAGCACCAGGGCCAGCGTGACGATCGACACGAACACGCCCGCGATGCGCTTGCGGAACAGCAGCGCGCCGAGCACGAAGGCCACCAGCGCCGGCAGCACGAGGCCCATGGCGAGGCCGAACCCCTGCGACTGGAACGGCTGCCACAGGAAGGCGCCCGGGTTGATGCAGCACAGGTCGACGGTGGCGCCGGGCTGCGCGTTCGACAGCATGAAGTCCGGCACCGGGTTGGCACCGCCATGCTGCAGGCTGGTGGGGCTGGCCATCTTCAGCGACATGGCCAGCATGTAGGCGCCGAGGCCGAAGAACAGCCCCTGCCCCAGGTTCAGGATGCCGGCATAGCCCCAGCTCATGGCGACGGCGATGCCGAGCATGCCGAACACCAGGTACTTGGCGAGCCGATTGAGCCAGAAGCCGTCGAGCACCAGCGGTGCCAGCGCGACCAGGGCCAGGAAGATTGCGTAGGCGGCGAAGGTCGCGCGCCGGTCCAGAGGAGTGCCCATGCCGCTCACCGCCCCTTGAACGAGAAGAGGCCCTGCGGCCGCACCACGATCAGCAGGATCACCAGGCCGAACACCACCGCGCGCGCGAGGATGTCGTTGCTGACCGCCGCCACCACGCCCGTGACCTCGCCGAGGCCGATCGAGGTGACGACCGCGCCGAGCAGGCTGCCGACGCCGCCAGACACCACCACCAGGAAGCTGTCGACCACGAGCGCCGTGCCCATGTCGGGCGAGACGGTCTTGAAGCCCGCCACCAGCACGCCGGTGATGCCGGCCAGGCCGGCGCCGAAGGCGAAGGTCCAGGCGTTGACGCGCTGCACGTCGATGCCGCAGGCCGCGGCCATGCGCGGGTTGCGGATGATGGCGCGCACCTGCATGCCGATGCGCGTGCGGTAGAGCAGCAGCCAGGTCGCGAAGGTCAGCACCACGGTGCAGGCCACGATGAAGGCGCGGTAGGCATTGATCGGCGTGTCGCCGACCATCACCGCGCCCTGCAGCACGGCGGGAATCGGCATGTTCTGCAGCCCCGGCCCCAGCCCTTCGATGTGGATGCCGAAGAAGGCCAGGCCGCCTTCGAGCCGCACCGCCTGCTGCACCAGGATCGCCACGCCCCAGGTGGCGAGCAGCGTGTCGCCGAGCCGGCCGTAGAGGCGCCGCACCACGCAGCGTTCGATCAGCAGGCCGAGCGCGGCGGCGACCACGAAGGCGATCGGGATCGCGGCGAACAGCCCGAGCCCGAGCCAGATCTGCGCCAGCACCGCGGCATAGGCGCCGACCATGATCATCTCGCCGTGCGCCATGTTCACCACGCCCATCGCGCCGTAGATGATGACCAGGCCGAGCGCGGCCAGCAGAAGAATCGAGCCCATGCTGAGCCCGATCAGGAGTACGTCCAACATCGGAAGTCTTTCTCTCGAGGGTGAATGCGGGCACGGCACATGCCGCCGCGCCCGCGGCCGGCTCTTCAGGCCTTGACCGGCGCGGCGCCGTTGCGCTTGCAGATCAGGTTGGCGTCGGTCTCGCCGTAGGCGAAGTACGGCAGCGGCCGCACCGGTTGCGGGCTCGCGTCGACCACCTTGCTCTGGCCGTCGGCCTGCCACTGGCCGATGCGCGGCGTGACCCAGGCATGCAGGCTCTCGGGATCGATGCGCACCTTGCCGCCGGGCGCGTCGTAGCTCTGGCCGCCGATGTGGGCGCGGATGGCGTCGGCCGTGGTGGCCTTGCCGGCCTCCACCGCCTGCTTCCAGAGGAAGACCTGGAAGTACGCGGCTTCGAGCGAGTGGTAGGTCACGGCCTTGGGGTCGTTGACGAACTTGCGGTAGCGCTCGATGAAGGACTTGTTGGCCGGCGTGTCGATCGACATGAAGTACGGCACCGAGGTGTAGCTGCCGGCCGCGTACTCGCCGCCCATGGCCGCGATCTCGATTTCGCTGATCACGGTGGCGCAGATCGGCACCGCGGCCTGCGACATGCCCTGGTTCTTGTACTCGCGGTAGAAGGCCACGAGCGAGTCGCCCACCACGTGCGAGAGCACCACGTCGGCGCCCGACTCCTTGATCTTGCGCACCACCGAGGCCCATTCCGAATGGCCGAGCTCGAGGTATTCGTCGGCCACCCACTTGGCGCCCGACTGCTCGATCAGCTTCTTGCTGACCTTCGACATCTCGCGCGGATAGACGTAGTTGGAGCCGACGATGAAGAACTTCTTCTTGCCGAGCTTCTCGACGATCCACGGCACGTAGTTGGCCAGCTGCTGGTTGGCGACCGCGCCGCTGTAGACCACGTTCTTCGAGCACTCGAAGCCTTCGTAGTGGGTTTGATAGAACAGCATCGCGTTGCGGCGCTCGAACACCGGCAGCACCGCCTTGCGGCTGGCCGAGGTGTGGCAGCCGAACACGGTCTCGATGCGGTCGCGCGTGATCAGCTTCGAGGCCTTCTCGTTGAAGGTCTTCGGGTCGGAGGCGCCGTCCTCGAGCACCACCTCGACCTGGCGGCCCATCACGCCGCCCGCGGCGTTGATCTCGGCCACGGCCATGCGCACGCCGTTGGCGAGCATCTTCTCGACGATCGACAGACCGCCGGTCTGCGAATAGAGCGCGCCGACCTTGATGGTGTCGGCCGCGTAGGCGCTGCGCATCAGCGCGGGCGACGAGAGGGCAGCCGCGGAAGCAGCCGAGGAAACGAGGAAGTGGCGACGGTTGGTTGTCAACATGATGGGACCTCAGGACGTGACGCAGCGACCATGCGCTGACGAATGGTTGAAGAGCTCGATGGGTGGAACCAGCCGACAGCACTGTCGGGCGCAGGCGAAAAAAAACCCACAACGCGGTGGGGACCGCGGCGTGGGCTTCATTGCCAGGTGGACCGGAGAACACACATGGTTCCCGGTGCCGGCTGCATCGGCGCCTGACGAATCAAGGGGATGCAGCCACCGAGCCGGAGGACCGACTCGATGCAGTCATGCTAGCGAGTTAAGGCGACGGGTGCAACAGGGTTTCCATGTTGATGATCGAACTCGCGATCTGTTCCATCGACAGGCGCTTGGCCATCGCCTGCGCGCGGATCGCCTGGTAGGCCTCGCCCTCGCTGATGCCCTTGGAGGCCATGAGGATCGTCTTCGCGCGGCTCATGGCCTGATCGCTCGTGATCTTGCGGCGCAGCTTGCGGTTCTCCTTGAGCATCGCCTGGCGCTCGGCCCACAGGCTGCGCGCGGTCACCAGGTGCGCGAGCAGGCCGAAGGGCTTGATCGGCTTCTGCACCACCGCGAAGGCCGCGCTCTCGAGCACCAGCTGCAGGGTGGTCGGGTCCTCGTAGTTGACGATCGCGATCACCGTCGGTTCGGGCCGCGGCATCGACTTGAGCAGCGCCTCGGTGGCCTGGCGCGACTCGCCTTCGACGAGCAGGAACAGCACGTCGACATTGGGCGGGACGGCGGCCGGCATGGGCCAGGCCATGCTGACCATGCAGCCCACGCGGCGCAGGTGGCTGACGAGGGCATCGCCCTCCTCGTCCGGCGGATGGACGACGACGATCTTGAGCTCGGGCAGTTCGCGCAGCAGCGAAATGGTCATGGCGCCTCCGCTTCCCTCAGGCCGGCCGTCCCGCGAGCGGATCGAACCGGTTCTCGTACATGTAGGGATCGGGCTTCACGCGCAGGCCCGGATCGTCCACCACCTGGAACGTGCCCTGCGCATCCACGCGCGCCACGCGCGGCCAGAGGTAGGTGTGGTGGTTCTCCTGGTCGATGCGCACCCGGCCCTGCGGCGCGTCGAACTCGTGCTCGTGCAGGTGCGGCAGCATCGCCTCGAGCCGGTCGCTGCCCGCGCGCTCGAGCGTCTGCGCATAGAGCATCACCTGGAAGTAGGCCGACTCCGCGCAGGCCGTGATCGGCAGGCCGGTGCCGAAGCGCTTGCGCCAGGCCGCGACGAATCGGAGGTTGGCCGGCGTCTGCAGGGTCGAGAAGTAAGGCGCCGCCGTGATGCTGCCCGCGGCCGCGCGCGCCGACATCTGCGCGATCTCGGCCTCCTGCGTCGACTGGCTCGCGATCGGGTGCGTCTGCTGGTCGAAGCCCGCCTCGCCGTAGGCCTCGTAGAAGCGCGCGATGCCGTCGCCGACCACGGTCGAGTAGACGACGTCGGGCTGCGCGGCCTCGATGCGCCGGATCACCTTCGGCATGTCGATGTCGGCCACCCGCAGCGGCACGTACATCTCGTCGAGCACCTCGCCGCCGGCCTGGCGGAACAGGTCCGCGATGATCCGGTTGGATTCGTAGGGGTAGACGTAGTCCGAGCCGATCAGGAACAGCCGCTTGCCGAAATGGCTCGTGAGGTAGCGCACCAGCTGCACCGAGTTCTGGTTCGGCGCCGCGCCCGTGTAGACGCAGTTCGGCGAGTACTCGAAGCCTTCGTAGAGCGTGGGATAGAACAGCAGCGCGCGATGCGCCTCGACCACCGGCAGCACCGCCTTGCGCGTGCTCGACATGTAGCAGCCGAAGATCACCGCCACGCCAGCCTGGTCGCACAGCTGCTTGGCCAGCTCGCGGTAGCGCGGCGGCCGCGAGGCCGGGTCGAGCACCACGGGCTCGATCGGCCGCCCGAGCACGCCGCCGCTCGCGTTGACCTCCTCGATCGCGAGCAGTGTCGCGGCCTGCTGCGTGCGCTCGACGGCCGCGGTCACGCCCGTCGATGAGAAAAGCACCCCGACTCGCCAGGGTTGTGGTTTGGATCCGGTCACATCAGGACTCCCAATGAAAAAAGCTCCCAGCAGCCTTCAAGGCCGCTGGGAGCTTCACTGCTCCATGTCAATGTCGAGGCCTCGCGGCGTCGTCCGCGCTACTGTAGCAGTCCCGCATGCACGGCAGGCAAGTCTTTTCGGAAGCCCCGCGCTTCAGTGGGAGGCCGGGCGTCCGTTGGTGTTCTCCACCGGCGCCACGCGCCGCACGATCCAGCGGAAGGCCGGACCGGTCAGCAGGGTCGACAGCACCGCGAGCGTGACCAGGGCCGCGAAGGCATGTTCCGACAGCAGGCCCTTGTCGCGCAGGATCGTCGCGGCCACGATCTCCATCAGCCCCTTGCATTGCAGCAGCGTGCCCACCGCGAGCGCCTCGCGCCGCGACAGCCACTTGGCCGGCGAGCACGCCAGCACCGCCACCAGCTTGGCGCCCACCGCCAGCACCAGCAGCGTGGCCGAGGCCTGCAGCGAGGCCCAGCCCAGCACGCTGCCGTCGATCTTGAGCCCGCTGTGGCCGAAGAACACCGGCGCCAGGCCGATCAATGCGAACTTGCCGAGGCGCTCCGCCGGCAGCCGCCGCGACCAGGCCGCCGGCACGATCGCGCCCGCGAAGTAGGCGCCGAGCAGTTCGTGCAGGCCCAGCTGCGAGCTCGACCAGGCGCCGGCCGCGAGGAACAGCGGCATCGCGAGCCAGATCGCCCAGGCCGGCGGCTCGCGCGTCGCCTTGCGCGCGACCGCCGCGATGCCCGCCAGCGTCGCGGCCAGCGCGATCGCGAGGGCCGGCTTGACCCAGGAGCCGGCCAGCAACGCCTGTCCCTCGGCCGCCAGCAGCAGCAGCGCCAGCCCGATCCAGAGCACCGCGTCGTCGAGCACCGCGATGCGCAGCGCGATGCGCGTCAGCGGCCGGTGCAGCGGCCCGAGCTCGCGCACGATGCCGATCAGCACCGGCAGCGCGCTGACCGCGAGGCACAGCCCGATCGCCAGCGCGCCCCACCACTGCCCGCCATGCGGCGCGGCCCAGCCCGGCAGGTGGTTGAACCAGAGCTTGGCGGCCAGCGTGCCCACCGCGAACGGCAGCAGCAGCGCCATCACCGCGCTGGCAACGAAGCGCAGCGTCTCGCCGGGCTGTGCCGGCGGCAGGTCGGCCGCGCCCGGCAGGTGCACCGTCTGCCGCGTTTCGAGTCCGGCCGTGAAAGCCAGCAGCAGCACGCCGATCCAGCCGATGAAGTCGCCGCCCGCCGACGGAATGCCGGCGGCCTTGGGCAGCACGCCAGTGGCCGCGAGCAGCAGGCCGATGATGATCGGCAGCACCGCGATCGGCACCGAGCGCCCGAGGGCGCGCCAGATGGCCCAGGACAGGCCCATGAAGAGGATCAGGTCGGCGAAGGTCGAGAGCAGGCTGGGGAGCATGGGTGGATGCTACCGTGGGCTTCGCCCGCGACGCGGCGGGCGTCAGTGCATGCTGTTGCAGCATGTGAGCGCATGGCGCAGCGCGGTGTCCACGCCGCGCAGCGACAGCCGGTAGCGCGACGCCACCTCCTGACGGCTCATCTCGTCGATGCGCAACGCGACCAGCACCGCCCGATGGCGGCGCGGCAGGCTCTGGATGGCGCGGTCCACCGCCAGCACGTCGGAGCGTGCCTCGGCGATCAGCTCCGGCCCCGGCGCGGGATCGGGCAGGCCGTCGATCCCGGCTTCGGCATCACTGGTGTATTGCGCGGCCCGGTTGCGGCGCAACTGGTCCATCGCGAGGTTGCAGGCCACGCGGTAAACATAGGCCTCGGGATTGCGCACCGCTTCGTGCGTGGCGTCGCCCAGGCGCACCCAGGCATCGTGCAGGCAGTCGCTGGCCAGGTCGGCATCGCCCAGGTGCCGCAGCAGGCGCTGGTGCAGGCGGCCGTAGTTCGCCACCAGCACGTCGCGCAGCCCCAGCGTCCCGCGATCCGCATCCGCGGCCGTCGCCTCGACATCCTCCACCGCGGAGGCTTCGAAGCAGAACCAGGCATTCATGTCCAACATGGACACGGCCGCTACTTGCCCTGGCGCAGATCGCGCCGCTCGGCCTCGGTCAGCTTCGACATCACGGCCGGGTCGACCGCGTCGCCGTGCGCGGCGATCTGCACGAAGCTGCGGGTCTGGTAGGGAACCTGGGCATTGCGACCTTGCTGCTCGCCGCGGTTCGTCGCCGGCGTCGGCGCGCTTCGATCGCTGCCTTCCGCGGGCTCGTTGCCGAAGCCCAGCACGCGCACCGTGAAGACCGAGGGCAAGGCCTTCCTCGCCTCGGCGCGGTCGCGCTGTATCGCGTCCTGCGCCGCGGCCGCCGCCGAACTCGCGGCCGCGCTGGCGTTGGACAACGCGCTCACGTTCACCGCCGCGACCACCGGCAGCCCGCTCGACTTGCCCTGCACCTGGATGTTCTCGGCGTTCACCACGCGCAGCGCGGCGATGTTGACGTTGCCCGAGACGCGGATGCCGGCCTCGCCCGCGTCGATGGTGCCCAGCGGCGCGATCAGGTCGATGTCGCCGGGCGGTACCTCGGGCAGCGGCGCGAGCGTGGCGATGCCCGCGCCCGTGCTGGGCACCTCGGGCGAGATCTTCATGTTGCCAATGCCGTCGTACACCTGCCGCGGCGGCGTGAAGACCACGGTGGTCTTCGAGCCGCGGCCGGCGTTGATGTCGCCCTCGGCCGACCAGGCCAGGATGTCGCCGCCGAAGGTGGTCATGACACGGCTCTGGCCCAGCAGGATGCTGCCGAGCGCATAGAGATCGATGCTGCCCTGGCCGCGCGTGATCAGGCCGGCGGTCGAAGGCGGTGCCGCGCCTTCGATGCCGTAGGTCTGGGCACCGCCCGGGGTCAGCACCTGGATGTCGCCGCCGAGGTTGGTGTGGATGCCGGAGCCGCCATACATCAGCAGGTTGCCCTGGTAGCCGATGTCCTGCCCGTCGGCGCCGCGCTGCGGGAACATCGCGGCGATGGCGTTGCGCCCGCGCAGGTAGCTGCCGAAGCGCGGTCCGTTGGCGTCGTTGTATTCACGGCCACCCTCGCGCAACTCGGCGAAATAGACCTGGCGCGCGAAGATGCGCTGCTGCTCGGGCGCCAGGGCGGCGAAGTAGGCCAGGGCTTCTTCCGCGGAGCCCTGGAAGCCGTAGCGCCCGGACAGCCACGCCGACAGCTCGGCGCCATAGGTCTTCGCGACCTTGTCGCCCTGGTCCGCCAGCGGCGTGCCCGAGGCCGCGAGGTTGGCGGGGTCCAGGTACTTCTTCAGCAGGCCCATGTAGTTGGCGCCCTGGGCCCCGAGGCCGGCCTGCACGACGATGCCGGCACCGGGGCGCGTATCGCTCGCGACCACGGGGCCGATGCTCGTGAGGTTGGCCAAGTCGTCCTGGACCAGGTTGCGGCCCGCGGAGATCTCGAGGGTGCCGGGTCCGGCGACCTCGAAGTTCGCATAGAGGATGTCGCGGCCGGCCTGGATCACGGAGACGTCGTTCTGGTGGGTGTGGACGATCAGGTTGCCGCGGCCCTGGGCCGGGGAATCGGGATTCGCCAAGCCGGGGAGCTCCAGCGGCGCGTCGTTGCTGCGCATGCCGGCATACACGATGTCCCGTCCCGCCTTCACGGCCACCGGTCCGGATGCCACGTAGTCGACCTGACCCGCGCGGGGACCGGTCGTGCCGGTGAAGGTCACCACCGTGCCGGTTCGCAGCCCGATGATGTCTCCATTGGCTGCGTAGAAGCGCGAGGGGGTGGAAGGACTGGCCGAGACGCTGGCATCGGCACTGAGGCTGTTGACATCGAATGCGAACAGCGGCGAAAGCCTGATGAGCGGCACAGGTGCAAGCCCGGAAACATTGGAAATCAGGATCCCCCCCGCGCTGTCGAAGCCCACAAAGCCCGGATGCTCGATCGTCGCGGTGGCCGATGCGTTCGCGCCGGACGAACTGATGGCGTAGCCGCCGCCATACAGCGAGCCGCCCGCCAGCAACTCCATGCGGCGCTCGCCCAGCGGGGCCAGCAACAGGCTGCTGTTCCATTGCTGCGCACTGCTCGCACCGCCGGTGATGGCCGTGGCGGCCGAAGGTCCGTAGTAGATGCTCCCCATGGTCGCGACCGCACTGACACGTCCCGGCAACAGGTACCAACCCCCATTGCTCACGTAGTCCCATTCGGTCCCGCTGAAGCTGGCGGCCGTTTCGCTGGCGCGGGTGTCGAAAGCGAGGTTGCCGCCCGCGCTCGACACATCGAGGGCCGTCCGGTCGGTCCACAGACTGAACCAGCTTCTCCCCCGGGAGCTGTTGCCGGCCGCGGACGTGAATGCGAAGGTGTTCGGCGTCGCCACCAGGCCTGGATCTCCCGTGCCGCCCAGCACCAGGTCCCCACGGCTTGAGATGCTGGCGCCGGCGTCGCCCTGCATCAGCATCAATCCGCCCGTGGCGCGCGCAATGCTGGCTTCGTAGGGATTCGATGCGCGAACCTCCTTCGGATCCTGTACCGCACCATAGAACAGCTCCACGGTGCCGATCCGTCCCGCCGACATGGCGAGGCTGCCCCGTAGGTTGACGAGCCTGCCATACAGGTCCTGCGTCTGGGCCACGCCAACGCCGTTGGGCCCACCCAGTCGCCCTTCGATGCTGCTGTTCCAGCCTCCATCGACGCGCAGGTCCAGATCCCCGCCTCCCGTCAGGACGAGACTGCCATCCGGCAACACCCGGCCGGTGCTGCCCACGGCGAGCACCACGCCCTGGCTGCGCGCCATGCCGTTCCCGCCGACACCGGTCGTCGAGCGCGTGGTGATGACCCCGGCGTTGCCGCCGACGCGGATGTTGGCGTCGCCGCCACCCAGGGTGCCCATCCCGGTGAAGCCGGTGACGGCGGGCCAGTAGAGCAGCTTGCCGTCGCCACCGGTCTGTTCGTTGTTGCTGTAGGTGCCGAAGTTGATCCACCAGGCCGTCGGCACGTCGCTCACCCCCGCCGTATGGCCCGTGCCCTGGCGCCACAGCCAATTGCCCACGCTCGAACTGGCCGAGGCCAGTTCCCCACTGGCGCTCCAGGAATCGCCGGTCAGATCGCCACCGACGTCGACCCACAGGTTGCCCCCGCCGTCCGGATACCAGGCCTTGTAGAGGCTGTCCGTGCCGCTGACCAGCTTCTCGTACGCGGGCGTCTTGTCGCCGGCGGTGTTCCACAGCACGGAAGTGCCATTGGCCTGCAGGCCGCGCGCCAGGTTGTAGTTGGCATCGAGCGTGGCACTGCCCAGGCTCCTGGGCGCGCCGGCTGTGTACACGCCGTAGGGCGACTGCATCGAGAAGTTGCCGCCCGCGGCCAGGTCCAGGTCGCCCGTGCCGGTGCGCAGCACGCTGAAGACGGGCGCCTTGGGCGTGACGGCCACCACCACCTCGCCGGCGGGGCCACCCACCGCCACGCACTGCCCGGGTTCCTCCGCGCAGATGCTGTAGCCCGGGTCATCGGCCCAGTCGTCGACCGGAACGCCCGGCGTGCCGTTGTACATATTGCCGTCCGCCCACACCCACGAGACGCGTACGCACTGTCCGGGCTCCTCGCCGCAGATGCTGTAGGTCGGGTCATCGGCCCAATCGGGGGCGGGAGTGCCCGGTTCGCCGCTATACATGTTGCCGGGCGCCCAGTACCAGGCGCCACCGCGCCGCAACTCGGTCTGCTTGAACACGGTGTAGTGCGTGTCGGCAAGCAGGATGCTGCCCGCGTCGAGCCGCGTCAGACGGTTGTCCGCCGCCTGCAGGTCGGCGCCCGCGACGAGGCGCAGGCTCCATGACTGCGAACCTTCCGGCAGCATCTGCGCCAGCGCCCAGTTCCGGGCCTGGTGCCCGGTCGAATCCGCGGGACGCAGATTGACCGACAACGCGCCGTCGGGCAGCGCCACGTTGGTGCCCGAAGCGATCAATGCGCCCACCGGCAGGAGCAGGCTGCCCGATTGCGTCATCGCGACCGGCAGCTTCGCGCCCTTGGGCCAGGTCAGGCGCGCCAGCGTCACGGCCACCGGCAGGCGTGCGCCGGCCAGCAGTTGCGCGCCCGCCGGCAGTGCCAACCCGCCGGTGCCCACCATCCGGCCCGCGGGCAGCAGCACGCTGCCGTCGGCCGCGCGCACATCGGCCGCGAGCACCGTGCCGAAGGGCAGCATCAGTTCGCGGTCCAGCGTGATCGCGCCCGGCAGCACGGTGCCCGCGGGCAGCGTGACGTCCTTCACCGTGATCGCGTAGTTCAGCGTCTTGCCCGCGGGGTAGACCGTGCCCTCGGCCAGGGTCACGCCCGGCACCGGCACCACCACGTCGCCGCCGAAGGCCTGCACGCCCGGCGTCAGGATCCAGCCGCCGTCGTCCGGCGTCTCGGGCGGCGGCGCGAAGCCGTCGTTGATGCTGCCGTAGATCGACAGGTTGCCGCCGGCGCGCAGGGTCAGCATGCCGACCTCGCCCGAGCCGTAGCTGCCGGTGCGCTGCGTGTTCGGATTCAGGCTCGCATAGCGCAAGCCCGACAGGTCCAGGTCGCCCTGCACGACCAGGTCGCCGTCGGGTGTCGCGCTCGCGATCTCGATGGCGGGCCGCAGATGGAAGGCGTCGCGGTAGCTTGCGTTGTTGAGGCCGGCCAGCTTCGTGTTCAGCAGGTTGCCGTTGCCGAGCGCGCCGTCGACGAACTGCGTGGCCTCGCCATGCTTGGCGTTCAGGTAGGCCTGGTCGATCACCTGGTAGGGCCGGCCGCTCGCGGCCGCGTCGGTGCCGAAAGGCGCGTCGCTGTAGCGCTGCTTGCCGTACACGGCGATCGAGCGCGCGCCCTGGATGTTCAGGTTGCCGCGCGCATCGATGGCGATGTCGCCGAAGGTGGCCGCGTCGGCGTCCGTCGTGCCGCCTGCGCTGCCGATGCGCGGTGCGTACAGGTCCAGCGTGCCGCGGTTCCTGCCGTCGCCGCCGCTCGAGCCGGTGCCATGGCGCAGGTCGATGCGCGCGCCCTCGCCCAGCACCAGCGTGCCGCTGCCGGCATCGAGTTCCACCATCGCGCGGTTGGGGCTGTCGATGATCTTGCCGTGGCTGTCCACGCGCAGCACCGTGCCGTGCGCGTCGAGCACGGCGCTGCCTGCCAGCGCGAGGCCCTTGGCGGCCGCGAGGCGGATGCTACCGACCTGCTCGCCGCTCGCATCGATGGTGCCGACCACGTCGAGCCGGCCGTTGTCCACCGACACGTTGATCTGGCGGGCCTTGAGTTCGTTGCCGATGCGCAGGTCGCCCTGCTTGAGCTGGAAGCTGCGCTGGCCGAAGAAGCCGCCGTCGTTGAGCCGTGTGTTGAGGGCCGCGAACTCGTCGCTGAGCGCGCCGCCGCCGCCCAGCTGCTGGGCGCGGATGTCCACGCCGCCCGCGCGGTAGGGCACCAGGGCGCCGCCCGCGTCGTAGTGGCCGCTCGCGCCGGCGCGCAGCGTGCCGCGCAGGTCGACGCGGCCCGCATCTTCGTCGAGCGCGATGGCACTCAGCAGGCCCGCGTTGTTGTTCCGCGCCGAGAGGTCGATGGTCGACCCCGCCGCCTGCGTGATGTTGCCCGCGCTGCTGCGCAGCGTCAGGTCGCCGCCCCACGAGTAGCGGCGCACGTCGAACAGCGCGATCTCGCGCCCGGCCAGGTCGAGCCAGGCGGAGTCACCCAGCACGATGTCGCCCTCGGCCACGATGCCGAGCTTGCCGCTGGGCAGCGCCACCGTGGTGTCGACACGGACCGTGGCGCCCTGGAGCTTCAGTTCCGCGCCGGTCTGCACGCCGGCTTCGAGGCTCGTGGCCGACGCATCGGCGCGGCCGCTCGCGGGTGCCAGCACCTGCAGCGAGCCGCCCGCGGCGATGCGGTTGACCGAGCCTCCGGCACCCGTGATGAGCGGGGCCGTGAGGGTCAGGTTGCCGCCTTCGTAGCGCGGCCCATCGGTGCCTGTCGCCTGCGACTGGTACACCGAGAGCGCGCCCTTCTGGTTGGCGGTGATGCGCTGCGTCGCGTTCAGCTGCACGTCGGCGAAGCCCAGGATGGTGCGGCCGAAGTCGTCGACGCCATTGGGTTGCGATGTCGGGTCATAGCCGAACTCGATCGTGTCGGCGTTGATCGCGAGCCTGCCGCTGCCCGTGCCCCGGCCACCGGTGACCGGCGCCGGGGCAGCGCCCGCGAGACCGGCCCAGGTGAGCTTGGCGGTGGTGATGCGGGCCATGTCGCCGGCGCCGCCCTGGCCGTAGATGGCCGGCGTGGAGAGCACCAGGTTGCTCAGGGACGACCTGCCGGTCGCGGCGTTGGTGGTGTCGAGGCTCACGCTGCCGAAGAAGTTCACCGACTCGGCGGCGGTCAGCACCAGGCGCTCGAGCGCGGGCGCGCCGTAGGCCGTGTCGCCGCGCAGCAGTCGATCGAGCAGGTCCTGGTTCAGGCTGAGCCCGGCGGTCAGCGCGCCGCGCGCCGCGGCGGCCGCGAGGTCTTCGCTGCTGCCGGCATTGACCGTGCCGACCGCCAGCACCAGGTTGCGCGTGCCGTAGCGCACGCGGTCGCTCATGTCGAAGCTCGATCGCGTGGCGGCCAGCAGCGTACCCTCGGAGTACAGCTCGGTCGTGCCCTGGCAGAGCACGGCGGTGCCGCACGCGCCGATGGCGATCGGGCCCGCGCCCATCGGGAGCGTGGGATCGTCCTGCTGCAGCGGCGCCAGCATGTTGAGCCATCCGTTGGATGCCGCCACCACGGACACCGCGCCAGGGCGGTAGACATAGCCGTTGGTCGAGTCGTAGGGCGCCTTGCCCATGCCGATGGTGTTGATCCCCGCACCGGCCTCGATGCTGATGCCGCCGGTGGTGCTGGCCGCGACCAGGAACACCTCGGGGGCCTTGAGGATCGCGCCCTCGCGCAGCACGATGCGGCCGGTCTCCCCGCCGACGTCGACATAGTTGCTGAGGTTGGCCCCGCCCGTCGGCGTGCCGTAGGTCGACTGCAGGTTGCCGCCCACCGTCAGGCGTGCCGCGCCGATGGCATTGAGATCGCGGGCATGGAGCGACAGGCCGTCGAAATCGGGCGTGGCGCGCGCGCCGTCGGCCAGGATCTCGAGGGCGCCGTCCCCGACGTTCGCGCCGGTCGCGACGAGGTTGGCCGTACCGCGGTAGCCGTTCTTGCCGGCATCGAAGTTCGCCTTCGCATTGAAGCTGAAGCGGCTGTCCGGCGACGAGGGCAGCCGGAACTCCAGGTTCCTGGCATCCGATGGCAACGCGGCGCGCGCGGTGTTCGCCAATGCCGCCTGCTGCAGCACGAAGTCGGCGTAGCTGGTCTCGTTGTACTGCGAGTAGCTGCGCAGCACGTCGGCCGAGGTCACGACGAGCTGGCTCGACAGGCTGTCCGCCAGACCGGTGTTGGCGGTGCCCACGATGGCGGCCGTGGTGTAGGAGCCGTTGCGCATCGGCGTGGCGCGGCTGGGCGTGCGTCCCGTGGCGGGGCCGTTGATCTCGACGCGGAAGGCACCGGGCAGCAGCGCATAGTTCGACGGCAGCAGGGTGTAGGTGCCCGCCGGCAGGCCGAGGATGTCGTTGGCCCCGATCGTGACCTGCTGGCCGATGCGTGGATCGACCGCGCCACCGCGATCGGCCGGCGCGTAGGCCGAGGCATAGCCGGGCACGATCGCATAGACCGGGTTGCTGTCGAGGCCGGGCAGCACGAAGCCGTTGCGGCCCACCTGCATCAGCGGATTCATCCGCGCGTCGGTGGAACCGCCGCGCCCCGAGACGAAGCCCGCGCCGCGCAAGTCGCCGCCACCCGACAGGTCGAGCACCGCGCCCTCCTCCGCCGCGATGCTCTGGCCCGACACCAGAATGGAGCCGGCGCTGCCCACACCGGACAACTTCACATGGCTGCCGAGGCGGTCGTAGTTCACCCCGTCGGACGTGCCGCCATAGGGCATCACGAGGCCCGCCGCGGAAATCGACGTGAGACTGCCCGGCGCGAAGCGCACCGAGGCGGTCGACCCGGGCGTGCTCGCGCCGTTCGTGCCCAGCGTGATCGAGCCCAAGGGGGCGCGCAGGACGCCGCCTTGTTCGATGCGGGCAGCGCTGAGCAGCATGGAGCCGAAGACCGAAGAGGGCAGCTGCGGGTCGGCCGCGCTGGTGTCGTAACGCTCGATGACCAGGCGGCGGTCCGGCTTGAACGCCGTGGCGCTGGCCCGGCCCGCTAGCACGCGCGCCGAGACACCGGTGGCGGGGTAGACCTGCGCCGCGCGCAGCGTGAGGTCGCCGGTGGTGTTGAGCTCGGCGCCGTACGACCCATCGCTCAGCATGCGCGTGCCTTCGACGAAGCGCAGATCGCCCTCGCTGATCAGGTTCACGCGGTCGAAACCCGCGCGATCGACCGAGGTGGCGCCCACCGCATCGTTCGCACCGAAGGTCACGACACCCTTGATATCGACCAGCTTGCCCTGGGCGCTCAGCACGGCCGAGGAACTCAGCGTGCTCACGCCGCCCTGGTAGGACGGACGCAGGTAGCCCTCGCCGGATGCGCCGTTGTCGGTGATGCCCGCCAGCAGGACGTAGGGCGCCGACAGCGACACGCTGTGGATCGGATCCATGCCGGCCGCGACCGTCAGCGCGCCCGCGTAGATGCGCAGTTCCTTGTCCATGGCGAGGTTCAGGTCCCCGCCGAAGCTGACGAGGCCGTTGCTGTAGAGGCTCAGCGACGAGAAGCCGCCGTCCTGCACCTGATTCACGGCCAGCGCCGCGTGACCATGCGTCAGGCCCTGCGCATCCGAGGCGCCCGCCGGGCGGTTCTGGACCAGGGTCAGGTCGCGCACCGCCAGCAGCGCGGCGTCCGGAACCACCTCATTGGCGTTCCGGTAGTTGGGCGCTTCCAGGGCCACCACGAGACTGCCGCCGGCGGCACCGGCACCGCCGGCATGCGCGCGCAGGCTTCCGTCCAGATACAGGCCGCTGCTCGAGGCGATCTGGATACGCCCCCCGTCGCTCACGACGGTCTTCACGCCCGCGCCATTCACGTTCAATGGTGCCTGTGCACCGGAGGCATCGATCACCGCGCCTTCGCGAATCACCACGAAGGCATCCGATGCCGTGGCGCGGCTCGTCGATTCCAGCAACTCGCCACCGATGACGATGCTGCCACCGCGGGGCACGAGGCCGAAGGGTTGCCCCTGGATGTCGTACCCCGTGTGGACTTCGGCCGATGCATCGAGGGTGGCCTGTTCGCCCACGAGGATGCGGCGCGCGCTGGCCCTGCCGTCGGCGGCGATGCCGCCATTCGCGATCTTCGATCCCGCGAGCTCGGTCGCCGGCCCGAGCAGACTGATGCTTCCTCCCCGTGCTTGCAACAGGCCCTCGACGGTCAGGTCGCCTCGGCTCGACAAGGCGATCGACTGCCCCGGGTCCACGCGCACCGCGGCATCCTTGCCCACGTACAGGTTGCCGGGATCGCCGACTTGCGCTTGCACGCTGCCAAGATCTCCACCGATCCGCCCTCCCTCGACACCGGCGGACAGCGAGATGCTCGCGCCGCGGCGCTGCTGTACTTCCCGCGCTGTGGGGTCGTCCTGGTACAGCGCGGGCTGCCAGAGCTGGAGCAGGCCACCCAGGCCTTCGCTCGCGGGGCGCACGGGTCCGCTCGCACGCAGCACCGGCATCTCGACGTCCAGCGTGACGCCGTCCGGCACGACCAGTCCGTTGTAGGCGCGCACGTCGTAGCGGGAAAAGCCGCCGCGGAACAGATCGGTGGAAAGCGTTGTCGTGCCCGCCACGGCGGTGTCCGCGGGCAGCACCGTCCCGGCCGCCAGGCGCGAACCGGGCGGCAGCTTCACCGTGAGGTCGAAGGGCGCGCGATCGCCGCTCTCAAGCTGCACCGTGCGATCGGCAATCGGCACGCCGTACGGGAACACATTGGCCGGAACGACATAGTTCGCAAAAGTGTCCGCCAGACCATAGCTGGAAGGGAAACTGACGACCGTGCCGGCGGGAATGTGGTCCAGGATCAGGGGGGGCAATCCGAATCCTTGGCTTATCTCGATTCCTTCTGGGGTTCTGAACGCACCCACACCGTTCAGCACGATGGAGTAACGCATTTTTTGTGGCGACGCGGGCGGAACCCAGTCCGCTGCAAGCGTGATGGAGACGTTCAACTTGATCCCCGTTGGCCCGACCACCTCTCCAGGCTTGGCAACGGACGTGATGTAGCTGTAGCGCCCTGGCAGCACGCCACCCGCCGCCACATTGATCTCGAGTTCGTTCAGCAGGACCAGATCTGCGAGCGCTGCTTCTCCAGCCCGCAGCACCCCATCGATCGGCACCACCTTGCCTCCGATCGCAATCGCGCTCGCCGATTCGATCTGCAGCGTGCCTCCTCCTTGGACGCCATACCCCCGGATGTCTCCGTCGAGCGTCAGCACCGCCGCCCGATTGCCCGCGCCGGTGCTCGCGAGCCCGGAGCCCAACTGCACCGAGCCACCCTTGCCGCCCTGGATGCGTCCGTCCGGCTGCACCACGCCCCCCGAGGACACGTCGATCAGCGAGCCCTTCTCCAGCGTCACGCTCTCGGTCGAGCGGATGCTGACCAGGCCCCCGTCGATGTGCGCAAGGTCCGCCGGCGCGCCGCTGCCCGATCGCAGATCGCCCAGCACACCCGTCGCATCGAGCGTGACGCCCTCGCGCACCCACACGCCGGCTTGCGCGCCCTGCGGCACCTCGATGCCGATATCGAGCGGCGTCGCAGCGTCGCGCACCTGCTTCAGCACGTTGCCGATGCGTATCGCTCCGCCGTGGGCCGTGAGGTTCGCGGCCACGTCCACCGAGGGCGCATACAACACGATCTCTCCGCCATCGCTGACCTGCAACAAGCTTGCAACGGCGATGTTCTTCTTCGCCGCGATCCGCACCGCGCCGAGCGAGGCCGCGGTCAAGGAATCGGCATCGAGCAGCACCATGCCCTGGCGCTCGGCGGTCACGGCATCGGACAACCCTAGCGCGTCGGCGATGCCCGGCACCGGTTCGCCCAGCTCGACGCTGTCGACCACCGGCACGAGTCCACGACGGATCACGCCGCTGGCGGCATCGAAGATCGGGCGGTACTGGCCGACGACCAGTTCGCCGCGCCGCGCCACCGCATTCTGCGACTGGTTGTAGCCATCCAGGTCCGCCTGTGCGGCCTGGGTCTGCTGCGGGCCCTGGTAGGTCTCTCCGACGATCGAGCCCTCGAGCACGGCGCTGTGGGTGGCCGCCACCAGCCGGCCCGCATCGCGCCCGACCGTGTAGCCGTTCTCGAGGCGACGCTGCGGCCCGATCAGCGGGTTGTAGAAGTAGTCGGTGGTGTTCTTGCCCCAGCGCGCGTGCTCGGCCTCGAAGCCGCGGTACAGGCCCTTGTAGAGCAGGTCCCCGGGCGCGCTCGAGACCTCGTACAGCCGCCCGTCGCTGCCCTTGAGCCAGCTCTGGTTGATGAAGCCGCTCGCCACATCCAGGGTGCCGCCCGAGAGATTGACGCTGGAGCCCGCGCGCGTCACCAGGTCGCCGCCCGCCACCGTCACGGTACCGCCCTGCGCCATCCATTCGCCCACCGAGTGGCCGCCGGTCGCGAGGTAGCCGCTGACCTCGAGCAGGCCGCCCTCGGTGTACCAGCGGTCCGTGGGGTAGCCGTTGG
>NZ_JBMDKG010000068.1:0-41011 GCF_057809595.1 Variovorax sp. FG153 | reverse complement strand
GCACGCGCCGTGCGTAGAAGTCGCGGTAGCTGAAGTCGCCCGCGGCCTGGCTTTGAAGAATGATGGTCGTGATCAGGAAGCCCGAGATCACGAAGAAGAGGTCCACCCCCACGAAACCGCCGGGCAGCGCCTTCGGAAAGGCGTGGTACACCACCACCGAGGCCACGGCCACGGCACGCAGGCCATCGATGTCGGGGCGGTACTTGGGATGCATCCGTCTCTTGTTCGTTCTTCGCTCAGGCCCGCGGCGCGCGCCGCCGGGGTCCTGGGGGCGGCGCAGGCATCGCCACGCCGCGGCACTCAGGCCAGGGTCGATACGGCCTGGGCCGCCGACGCGGGCAGGCCGCGCTCCTGCACCAGCCATTCGAGCACTGGCAGCGCGCCGGGCAGCACCGGCGCCACGTCCAGCGGCAGGTGCTGCCAGGCCATCTGCTGGCCTTCGCGCATCTCGAAGTCGCCGTGCCAGGCCGTGACCTTGCACCAGTGCAGGCGCACCAGCGCATGCGGGTAGTCGTGCTCGGTCACCTTCCAGACCGTGGCGCCGTCGATGGTGATGCCGAGCTCTTCCTGCAGCTCGCGCCGCAACGCCTCCTCGACCGTCTCGCCGGCCTCGATCTTGCCGCCCGGAAACTCCCAGTAGCCCGCATAGGGCTTGCCGGGCGGACGGGTCGACAGCAGCAGCGCATCGTCGGCCGTGCGGATCAGCACGCCGACCGCGACCTCGGTGTGCTTGCGCGGCTGACCCGGCTCCGTGCTCATGCGCCGGCCCGTCCCGCGTAATCGCGCGCGAACTGGTAGGCCACGCGACCACTGCGCGAACCGCGCTCGAGCGCCCAGACCAGCGCCTCGGGCCGCGCGGCCTCGATCGCGGCGGCATCGACACCGAACGAGGACAGCCACTGGGCCACGATGGTGAGGTACTCGTTCTGGCTGAACGGGTAGAAGCTGACCCAGAGGCCGAAGCGCTCCGACAGCGAGATCTTCTCCTCGATCACCTCGCCCGGATGGACCTCGCCATCTTCGGTGTGGGTGTAGCTGAGGTTGTCCTTCATGTACTCGGGCAGCAGATGGCGCCGGTTGCTGGTCGCGTAGATCAGCACATTGGGCGTGGCCGCGGCGACCGAGCCGTCAAGGATCGACTTGAGCGCCTTGTAGCCCGGCTCGCCCTCGTCGAAGCTCAGGTCGTCGCTGAAGACGATGAACTTCTCGGGCCGCTGCGAGACCACCTCGACGATGTCGGGCAGGTCGGTGAGCTCGGCCTTGTCGACCTCGATCAGGCGCAGGCCCTGCGGCGCGTAGGCCTGCAGGCAGGCGCGGATCAGCGAGGACTTGCCGGTGCCGCGCGCGCCGGTCAGCAGCACGTTGTTGGCCGGCTTGCCCTCGACGAACTGGCGCGTGTTGCGCTCGATCTTGTCCTTCTGGACGTCGATTTCCTTGAGCGAATCGAGCGCCATCGCGGCCACGTGCCTGACCGGCTCGAGCACGCCATGGCCCGAGCTGCGGCGGCGGTAGCGCCAGGCAATGGAAGCGTTCCAGTCGGCCGGCTCGGCCAGCGGCTGGGGCAGGATCGATTCGATGCGGTTGATGAGCTGCTCGGCGCGCTCGATCAGTCTCTGGAACTGCTCGTTCATCGAAAAATCAGGACCTGTAGTCGGCGTTGATCGACACGTAGTCGTGGCTGAAGTCGCAGGTCCAGACGGTTTCGCTGGCATTGCCGCGGCCGAGGTTCACGCGCACCGTGATCTCGCTTTGCTTCATCACGCGCTGGCCGTCCTCCTCGCGGTAGGCCGGGTTGCGGCCGCCCTTGACCGCCACGTGCACGTCGTCGAGGAACAGGTCGATGCCGGTCTGGTCGAGGTCGGCGATGCCCGCGTAGCCCACGGCCGCGAGGATGCGGCCGAGGTTCGGGTCGCTGGCATAGAAGGCGGTCTTGACCAGCGGCGAATGCGCGATCGCATAGGCCACCTGGCGGCATTCGGCGGCATCGCGCCCGCCGTCGATCTGCACCGCGATGAACTTGGTCGCGCCTTCGCCGTCGCGCACGATGGCCTGCGCGAGCAGGCGCGCCACGTCCTGCATCGCGGCCACGAGCGCCTGACCCTCGGCCGAATCGAGCGAGGTGATGGTCGCGTGCGCGGCCTTCTGCGTGGCGATGACCACGAAGGAATCGTTGGTCGAGGTGTCGCCGTCGATGGTCACGCGGTTGAACGAAGCGTCGGCCAGTTGCTTGGCCAGCGGCTGGATCAGCGCCGGGTCGATCTTCGCGTCGGTGGCCATGAAGCCCAGCATGGTCGCCATGTTCGGGCGGATCATGCCGGCGCCCTTGCTGATGCCGGTGACGCTGACCGTGGCGCCGCCGATCCGCACCTGGCGGCTGAAGGCCTTGGGCACGGTGTCGGTGGTCATGATGCCTTCGGCGGCACGGGCCCAGTGGTTATCGGCGGCATCGGCCAGCGCGGCGGGCAGGCCGGCCTCGATGCGGTCGATCGGCAGCGGCTCCATGATCACGCCGGTCGAGAACGGCAGGATCTGCTCGGGCGCCAGGTCGAGCTGGCGCGCCAGCGCGATGCAGGTGGCGCGGGTGCGCGCCAGGCCGTCCTCGCCGGTGCCGGCGTTGGCATTGCCGGTGTTGATCAGCATCGCGCGGATGCCGTGGCCGGCCGCGAGGTGGTCGCGGCAGACCTGCACCGGCGCGGCGCAGAAGCGGTTCTGCGTGAACACGCCGCCGACCGCGGCGCCTTCGTCGATCAGCACGACCGTCAGGTCCTTGCGGTTGGCCTTGCGCACGCCCGCTTCGGCCACGCCGATGCGGACGCCGGGGACCGCGAACAAGGCGGCGGGATCGGGAGCGGACAGGTTCACGGGCATGGCGGTATCTCTTCGGAGTTGCGGGTCAGCTGAGTTTGCCGTGGCAATGTTTATATTTCTTGCCACTGCCGCAGGGGCACGGGTCGTTGCGGCCGACGCGCGCGAAGGCGGCCGCCTCGGCGCTCAGCGTGCCCAGGCCCGCGGCCGCGATGCGGCGCTGGCTTTCCTCGTCGACGCGCACCTCGACCTCGCCGGTCTCGGTGGGCGCCGAATAGGTGATGTTCGAGACGTTCTCGCCGCGGTTCTCCATCGCCTCGGCCGCCTGGTCGAGCTGCTCGCTCGACTGCACGCGCACCGTCATGAGCTGGCGCGTGACCTCGTTCTTGACCGAGTCGAGCAACTGGCCGAACAACTCGAAGGCCTCGCGCTTGTATTCCTGCTTGGGCTGCTTCTGCGCATAGCCGCGCAGGTGGATGCCCTGGCGCAGGTAGTCGAGCGAGGCCAGGTGCTCGCGCCAGTGGGTGTCGATGCTCTGCAGCAGCACCATGCGCTCGAACTGCGTGAAGTTCTCGGCGCCGATCAGCGCGACCTTGGCGTCGAAGGTCTCGTTGGCGGCCTGCACCACCTTCTCGACGATGTCCTCGTCGGAGATGGCCTCGGAGCCCTCGACGATCTTCGCGAGCGGCATGTCGATGCCCCACTCGTTGAACAGGGCCTGCTCGAGCGCCGGGATGTCCCACTGCTCTTCCACCGACTCGGCCGGCACGTACTGGCGCACCAGGTCGGTGAAGCAGCCTTCGCGCAGCGCCGCGATCTGGGCGCCGAGGTCGCCGGCGTCGAGGATGTCGTTGCGCTGCTGGTAGATCACCTTGCGCTGGTCGTTCGACACGTCGTCGTACTCGAGCAGCTGCTTGCGGATGTCGAAGTTGCGCGCCTCGACCTTGCGCTGCGCGCTCTCGATGCTGCGCGTGACGATGCCGGCCTCGATGGCTTCGCCGTCGGGCATCTTCAGGCGGTCCATGATCGCCTTCACGCGGTCGCCCGCGAAGATGCGCATCAGCGGATCGTCCAGGCTCAGGTAGAAGCGCGAGGAGCCCGGGTCGCCCTGGCGGCCCGAACGGCCGCGCAGCTGGTTGTCGATGCGGCGCGACTCGTGGCGCTCGGTGGCGATGATGCGCAGGCCGCCGAGCGACTTCACGAACTCGTGGTCGTTGTTCCACTCGGCGCGGATGTGCTCGATGTCGGCCTTCTTCGCGGCCTCGTCGCGGCCCTCGTCGGCCTCGACCGCCTCGATCATCTTCTCGATGTTGCCGCCCAGCACGATGTCGGTACCGCGGCCGGCCATGTTGGTCGCGATCGTGATCATCTTGGTGCGGCCGGCCTGCGCCACGATGTCGGCCTCGCGCGCATGCTGCTTGGCGTTGAGCACCTGGTGCGGCAGGCCCGCCTGCGTGAGCAGGCCGTCGATGATCTCGGAGTTCTCGATCGAGGAGGTGCCCACCAGCACCGGCTGGCCGCGCTCGTAGCACTCGCGGATGTCCTGGATCGCCGCCTCGTACTTCTCGCGCGTGGTCTTGTAGACGCGGTCGAGCTGGTCGTCGCGCTTGCTCACGCGGTTCGGCGGGATGATCATGGTTTCCAGGCCGTAGATCTCCTGGAATTCGTAGGCCTCGGTGTCGGCCGTGCCGGTCATGCCGGCGAGCTTGCCGTACAGGCGGAAGTAGTTCTGGAAGGTGATCGAGGCCAGGGTCTGGTTCTCGGCCTGGATCTCCACGCCTTCCTTGGCTTCCACGGCCTGGTGCAGGCCGTCGCTCCAGCGGCGCCCGGTCATCAGGCGGCCGGTGAACTCGTCGACGATCACCACCTCGCCCTGCTGCACCACGTAGTGCTGGTCGCGGTGGTAGAGGTGACGGGCACGCAGCGCCGCGTTCAGGTGGTGCATCAGCGTGATGTTGGCCGGGTCGTAGAGCGAGGCGCCCTCGGGCAGCAGCTTGAATTCGCCGAGGATGCGCTCGGCGTTCTCGTGGCCGTCCTCGGTCAGGAACACCTGGTGCGTCTTCTCGTCGACCGTGAAGTCGCCGGGCACCGTGACGCCCTCGCCGGTGCGCGGGTCGGCTTCGCCTTCCTGCTTCTTGAGCAGCGGCACCACCTTGTTGATCGCGAGGTACAGGTCGGTGTGGTCCTCGGCCTGGCCGCTGATGATCAGCGGCGTGCGGGCCTCGTCGATCAGGATCGAGTCCACCTCGTCGACGATCGCGTAGTTCAGCTTGCGCTGAACCCGGTCGCCGGGCTCGTAGACCATGTTGTCGCGCAGGTAGTCGAAGCCGTACTCGTTGTTGGTGCCGTAGGTGATGTCGCTGCCGTAGGCGGCCTGCTTCTCCTCGCGCGGCATCTGCGGCAGGTTGATGCCGACCGTGAGGCCGAGGAAGTTGTAGAGGCGGCCCATCCAGGTCGCGTCGCGGTTGGCCAGGTAGTCGTTGACCGTCACCACGTGCACGCCCTGGCCCGACAGCGCGTTCAGGTACACCGGCAGCGTGGCGGTCAGCGTCTTGCCTTCGCCGGTGCGCATTTCGGAGATCTTGCCGTTGTGCAGCGCCATGCCGCCGAGCAGCTGGACGTCGAAGTGGCGCATCTTCATCACGCGCTTGGAGCCCTCGCGCACGGTGGCGAAGGCTTCGGGCAGCAGGTCGTCGAGGCTCTCGCCCTTGGCGATGCGGTCCTTGAATTCCTGGGTCTTGGCGCGCAGCGCGTCGTCGCTCAGTTTTTCGAATTCGGGTTCGAGCGCGTTGATGCGCGCCACCGTCTTGCGGTACTGCTTGAGCAGCCGATCGTTGCGACTGCCGAAGATCTGGGTCAGGAAGTTGGTGGCCATGGGTGGAGGTGGGCGGGCACCTGACACGACAGGCACTGCGACCGGATTCCCTAAGATATGGTGAGAGCAGTTGGGCGCACCGCCTTCAAAAGCAAGCCTTCGAAGCCGGAAGCCCGTGCCGGTTATCGGGTAGTCGGGTTATCGGGTTTGAACGATTTTCCCGGCGGGACCGCCGGCAAGCCGGGCATTTTAGCTGTCTTGTTTCACCCACAGAATTACGAATGAATCGCCGTTCCACGCCCCCGTTCACGCTGCAGCAGGCGGCCGAGGATTCGCCCACGCTGGCGAGCCTGATCGCCCGTGCGCGCGACGCCGGCGACCGGCTGCGCGCGGTCGAGGAATTGATCCCGCCGCTGATGCGCCCCGCCATCCAGGCCGGCCCGGCCGAGGGCGACGAATGGTGCCTGCTGGTCAAGGGCAGCGCCGCGGCCGCCAAGCTGCGCCAGCTGGCACCGATGCTCGTGACCCGGCTGCGCAACCGCGGCTGGGAGATCCGCAGCATCCGCATCAAGGTACAGACCGGACGCTGAAGCCCGCGGCGGCCGGCCGCCTTCCTTGCATTTTACTTTTCGTCTGGAATTGGATAATATTTCCAGATGAATGAAGCTCCATCGTCGCCCGCCGACGCCTCGCTGCTGCTGCTCGACCGGCACCAGGTCGACGCCCTGCTCGCTCCCGAGGACGTGCTCGAGGCCGTGCGCGAGGCCTTCGTGCTGCACAGCGCGCGCGAGGGCCGGGTGTTTCCGGTGGTGCGCGAGCCGCTGGCCAGCGGCGGCGTGTTCGGCATCAAGTCGGGCGACGTGCCCGCGCAGGGGCTGCTCGGCTTCAAGGCCGCGGGCTTCTGGCCGGCCAACCGCGCGCGCGGCGGCGAGCCCCACCAGGCCACGATCCTGCTGATCGACCCGCTGACCGGCCGGCCGCAATGCCTGATCGACGGCAACGCGGTCACCACGCTGCGCACCGGCGCGGCCGGCGCGCTGGGCCTGCGCACGCTCGCGCGGCCCAACAGCACGCGCGCCTGCGTCTTCGGCACCGGCGTGCAGGCGCGGGTGCAGCTCGAGTTCGCGCTGCGCACCCTGCCCGCGCTGGCCGAGGTGCGCTATGTGAGCGCCCGCGGCGGGCGCGACGCCAACTTCGAGGCCGCCTTCGCCGCGCGCTGCGCGATAGCGCCGGCGGCCGACCGCCACGAGGCCGTGGCCCACAGCGACCTCGTGATCACCGCCACGCCCGGCGCCGGCGCGCTGTTCGACCTGGAGGCCGTGCAACCCGGCACCCATCTGAACTGCGTGGGCGCCGACACGCGCGGCAAGCGCGAGCTGCCCGACGGCCTGCTGCCGCGCGTGCGCCTCGTCGTCGACGACCGCGTGCAGGCACGGCAGATCGGCGAGACCCAGTGGGCACCCGACACCGCCAGCATCGAACTCGGCGACCTGCTCTCGGGCCGCGCGGCCTTCGAACGCGCCGCCGACGACATCACCGTGTTCGACATGACCGGCCTCGCGCTGCAGGACCTGACCGTGGCGCGCATGCTGCAGCGGCGCGCGGCCGCGACCGGCACCGGCACGCGCATCGCCTGGCCCTGGTAATTCCCTCCTCGTCCCTCCCCGCCATGACCACCACCCCCTCCCTCGCCGAGCTCGACACCCCCGCCGCCCTGATCGACCTGCCGCGCATGCAGCGCAACATCGCGCGCATGCAAGAGCGCATGGACGCGCTGGGCGTGCGCTTCCGCCCGCACGTGAAGACCAGCAAGTGCACGCCGGTCGCACGGGCGCAGCTCGCGGCGGGCGCGCAGGGCATCACGGTCTCCACGCTCAAGGAGGCGGCGCAGTTCCATGCCGACGGCATCGACGACATCCTCTACGCGGTGGGCATGGCCGCGGCCAAGCTGCCGCAGGCGCTCGCGCTGCGGCGCGCGGGCTGCCGGCTGAAGATCATCACGGACAGCCTGGCCTCGGCCCGCGCCATCGCCGATTTCGGCCGCGCGCAGGGCGAGGCCTTCGAGGTGCTGATCGAGATCGACACCGACGGCCACCGCTCGGGCATCAAGCCCGGCGAGGCCGCGCTGCTCGAGGTCGGGCGCGTGCTGCATGAGGGCGGCATGCGGCTCGCGGGCGTGCTCACGCATGCGGGCTCGAGCTACGAGCTCGACACGCCCGAGGCGCTCGCGGCCATGGCCGAGCAGGAGCGCGCGGGCTGCGTGCAGGCCGCCGAGCGGCTGCGCGCGGCCGGCCTGCCCTGCGCGGTGGTCAGCGTGGGCTCCACGCCCACCGCGCTGTCGGCCGCGCGGCTCGACGGCGTGACCGAGGTGCGCGCCGGCGTCTACGTGTTCTTCGACCTCGTGATGCACAACATCGGCGTCTGCGCGCCCGAGGACATCGCGCTGAGCGTGCTGGCCACCGTCATCGGCCACCAGGCCGAGAAGGGCTGGGCCATCCTCGACGCGGGCTGGATGGCGATGAGCCGCGACCGCGGCACTGCGAAGCAGAAGCACGACTTCGGCTACGGCCAGGCCTGCGACCTCGAGGGCCGCGTGATCGAAGGCTATGTGCTGAGCGGCGCGAACCAGGAGCACGGCATCCTGTCGCTGGCGGACGGCACGGCCGCGGACATCGTCGAACGCTTCCCGATCGGCACGCGGCTGCGCATCCTGCCCAACCATGCCTGCGCGACCGGTGCCCAGTTCCCCGAATACCAGGCACTCGCGCAGGACGGCAGCCTGCGCGCCTGGCCGCGCCTGCACGGCTGGTAAAGCGAGCGCCCCGCTGCGCGCGGGGCGCCCGGTCGATCAGCCGACCGCCCCCGCAAACAGCTCGGTCATGAACTGCGTCGACTTGAGACCGGTGCCGGTCAGCAGCACCACCGTCTTCTCGCCCGCGCGGATCTCGCCGCGCTGCTCCAGCAGTTCGATGGCGGCAGCGGCCGACGAAGAGGTCGGCTCGGCATAGAGCCCCGTCGCCGCCAGCCGCCGCACGGCCGCCGCGATCTGTTCCTCGGTCAGCGCCACCGTGCCGCCGCGCGTCTCGCGCAGCGCCTGCAGGATCTCGCGCAGCCGCACCGGCCGCTTGATCGCCGTGCCCTCGGCGATGGTCGGCGCCACCGCGCGCTCGACCAGCGTCTCGACACCGGCCGTGAAGCTCGCATCGATCGGCGAGCAGTTCAGCGGCTGCGCGACGAAGATGCGCGGCAGCCGGCGGATCTGCCCGGCCGCCAGCAGCTCCTGGAAGCCGATGTGGCAACCCAGCACGTTGCTGCCCGCGCCGGCCGGAATGATCACGTTGTCGGGCGCCTCGAAGCCCAGGTCCTCCCAGAGCTCGTAGGCCAGCGTCTTCGTGCCCTGCAGAAAGAACGGGTGCCAGTTGTGGCTCGCGTAGAAGATCTCGGAGGACTGGCGCACCGCCTCTTCCTCGGAAGCCTCGCGCGGGCCGGGCACGAGCTGCACCTCGGCGCCGAAGGCGCGGATCTGCGCCACCTTGGGCGCGGGCGTGTAGGCGGGCGCGAGCACCTTCACGCGCAGGCCCGCCGCGGCACCGGAGGCGGCGATCGCGGCGCCGCCATTGCCCGAGCTGTCCTCGAGCACCGCGTCGACGCCGATCTGGCGCAGGAAGGACATCATCACGGCCGCGCCGCGGTCCTTGAAGCTGCAGGTCGGGTTGAACCACTCGAGCTTGAAGAAGGGCTCGAGCCCGCCCCAGCGCTTCTGCACGAGCGGCGTGCAGCCCTCGCCCAGGCTCGCGGGCTGCTCGATCGCCACCGGCAGCGCCGCGCGGTAGCGCCACAGCGAGCGCACGCGCGTGTCGATGTCGTCGCGCGAGATGCCGGGCAGCGGCGTGATCATCATCGGATGGCCGTCGTCGGAGCGCCAGCGGCGCTCGAGCAGGCCGTGGGTGCGGCCGGTGCGGGGGTCGATGTAGTGCGGGGTGTTCGGCATGGATCGGGTCCTTCGTTGCTTGATGAATGGATTCAGCGGGCCTGGTAGGCCTCGGAGGGGTTGTCGTTCGGCGCCGCGATCGCCTGGCGCAGCGCGGCGCTCATCGGCAGGTTCAGCGCCGCGTTGCGCGGCGGGATCGGCTGCACGAACCACTTGTCGTAGAGCTTCGCGAGCTCGCCGTCGGCCATCAGCCGGCGCAGCTGGGCATCGACCGCGGCCTTGAAGGCCGGGTCGTCGCGCCGCAGCATGATCGCGATCGGCTCCACCGCGAAGGTCTCGCCCGCGATGCGGAAGTCGCCCGGCGTGCGCGCGCTCGCGATGTTGCCCGCGAGGATGTTGTCGTCGTCGATCCAGGCGTCGGCGCGGCCGGTCTGCAGCATGAGGAAGCTGTCGCCCGTGTCCTTGCCGTAAACCTCCTGGAACTCGACGCCGGCCGCCTTCTTGTGCAGCCGCGCGGTCTTCACCGCGCTCGAGCCCGAGGTCACGACCACCGTCCTGCCCTGCAGCTGCGCGATCGAGGCGATGCCCGACTTCGCGGCCACCGCGAGCCGCACCTCGGTGACGTAGGTGGTGAGCGCGAACGCCACCTCCTTCTGGCGCGCCGCGTTGTTGGTGGTGGTGCCGCACTCGAGGTCGACCGTGCCGTTGCGCACCAGCGGAATGCGGTTCGACGAGGTCACGGGCTGATAGTCGATGGCCAGCGCGGGCAGCCGCTGCGCCTCGCGCAGGCCGGCGATCACGCGCTCGCAGAGCTCGACGTGGTAGCCGGTGTAGCGGCCCGCGCCGAGCGCATAGGACAGCGGCGCGCCCGAGTCGCGCACGCCCATCGCGATGCGGCCGCTGTCGGCGAGCTTGCGCAGGGTGTCGGCCGAGGCCGGGCCGGCACCGGCGGCCAGCAGCGAGAGGACGAGGACAGGGAACGCCAGACGGATCTTCTTCATGGGTTTCTCCGAGCAGAGAAAGAAAAGAGGGAAGTCGGCGCGCCGCCCGCGAAGGCGGCCGCCGGAGGGCACCGCGGTTCCAGACAATATATCCATTAATGTACTTTTTGTACAGTTTTGACGCGCGGTTTGGATGCTTCGTCCAGACCTGGATACATTCACCCGCATGAAGAAGAAGTCCGACAAGCACCTGCTCGAGATGCTCGACCACATCGCCGAGGGCCTGGGCCAGACCTTCGCGCCCTTCTGCGAGGTGGTGGTGCACGACCTGCGCAATCCCGAGAACGCGATCCATGCGATCGAGAACGGCCTGAGCGGCCGGCAGGTCGGCCAGTCGGTCACCGAGCTCGGGCTCGCGCGCATCCGCGATCCCGAATTCCCGGCCGTGATCGCGAACTACGCCAATGCCTTTCCCGACGGCCGCAAGGTCAAGAGCACCTCGATCGGCATCAAGGACGAGCACGGCGAGTACGTGGCCGCGCTGTGCCTGAACGTGGACCTGACCCTGTTCCAGAGCTTCCAGAGCGCGATGTCTCAGTTCACGCGCATCGACGACAGCGAGGTGCGCGAGCACCTCGAGCCGGGCAGCGGCCAGTCCGAGCGCATCCATGCGCGCATCGACGCCTTCGCGGCCGCGCGCGCGACCACGCCGCGCTCGCTCAAGCCGGCCGACCGCAAGCAGCTGGTGCAGGAACTCAAGAAGGAAGGCTTTCTCGAGATCCGCCGCGGCGCCGAGATCGCGGCCGCGCACATGGGCGTGTCGCGCGCCACCGTCTACAGCGACGCCCGCTAGAAGCTACTGCGGCTGCAGCCCGATCTCGCGCGCCACGCGCTGCCAGCGCTCGGCCTCGGCGCGCATGAAGGCACGCAGCTCGCCGGTGGTCGAGCCGCGCAGCTGCACGCCGAGCGCCGACATGCGCTCCTTCACCGAGGCATGGGCCAGCGCCGCGACGGCTTCGGCGCGCAGCTTCTCGACCACCTCGAGCGGCGTGGTGGCGGGTGCGACCAGCGCCCACCACTGGTCGATCTCCATGCCCGCGAGGCCGCTCTCGGCGAGCGCGGGCACGCCCTGCAGGCCCGGAATATCCACGCGCTTCGCGCTCGCCACCAGCAGCGGCCGGATGCGGCGCGCGCTCACCAGGCTCGAGCCGCTGGCCAGGGTCGCGAAATGGCCGGCCACCGTGCCCGCGGCCACGTCGGTGAGCGCGGGCGCCGAGCCGCGGTACGGGACCATGTTGAAACGGATCCTCGAGCGCTGCGCCAGCAGCTCGCCCGCGAGATGGCTCACGGTGCCCGCGCCGCTGTGCGCGATCGCGGGCGGCGCGGCGCTCGCGGCGGCCGTCTTCATGAAGCTGCGGAAGTCCTTGCTGCCCTCGTCCATGCCCGCGAACAGCACCAGCGGCGAGGTGCCGATCATGGTCACCGGCGCGAAGTCGCGCAGCAGGTCGTAGGGCAGCTTCGCGGTCACGGCCGGCGCGATGGCATGCGGCAGCTCGACGATGACCAGCGTGTAGCCGTCGGGTGGCGCCTTGGCGGCGGCATCGGTACCGATCTGGCCGGCCGCACCCGGCCGGTTGTCGACGATCACCGACTGGCCCAGCGTCTGGCTCATGCGCTGCGCCATGGCGCGCGCGATGGCATCGGTGCTGCCGCCCGCGGCCCAGGGCACGACCAGCTTCACGGGCCGGTCGGGAAAGGCGCCCGCCCGGGCGTTGCCGGTGGCGCCCAGCAGGGCGCCTGCCGATGAAACGGCAAGGAAGGTACGTCGGCGCATCGCGTGCTCCGTGAACGAGGGACGAAGGAAGAAAGAACCGGTCTCAGACCGACGGATCGGGCCAGCTCGGATCGCAGGCGGCGCTCGCGGTCAGCATCAGCACCACGTGCGCATCGGCCGCCACCAGGCCGTTGTCGCGCAACTGCCGCAGCGCGCCCAGGCCCGCGGCCGCGCAGAGTTCGGCGCTCACGCCGGCGGCCGTCAGCAGCCGGCGCGCGGCGCGCGCCTCGTCGTCGCTGACCACCACCGCGCCGCCCGCGGTGGCGGTGGCGGCCTGCCATTGCAGGTAGGTGACGGTGGCGCCCGCGGTCGAGAACTGCGCCGTGTGGCCCGGGTAGCTGCCGTTGACGGCACCGCCCGCGAGCACGCGCGACAGCCGCGGGAACGGCTCCACCAGCCACAGCCGCGGCAGCCGCGCGATGCGCCCGGCCGCCAGCAGGTCGCGAAAGCCCGCGTAGATGCCCCAGGCCAGGTCGCCGCGCGCGGTCGGCACCACGATGTGGTCGGGCAGGCCACCCTCGGCCAGGCATTCGGCCGCGATCGGTTTGTAGCCCTCGATCGCGAGCGGCGCGCTGCCCAGCGCGGGCAGCCGGTAGTTGGTGAGCGCGAAGTAGCCCGGGTGCTGCGCGCGCTCGCGCACGAAGGCCCAGCGGCCCGCGTTGTCGGAGAAGGCGTAGCGCCGCGCGCCGAGCGCGTCGAGCTGGCGCGCGTAGGCCGCCGGCAGGCCCTCGTAGCCCGCGACCTCGCAGGACAGGCCCGCGGCCCAGGCATAGTGGGCCGCCGAGACCGCGGCATTGCCCGAGGAGGCCAGCACCAGCGTGTGGGCGCCGGCTTCCAGCGCCTGCGCCACGCCGACGGCGGTCATGCGGTCCTTGTGCGAGCCGGTCGGGTTGACCGATTCGTCCTTGAGCGCCAGCCGCGCCACGCCGAGGCGCTGCGTCAGTTCGGGCAGTTCGCGCAGCGGCGTGCTGCCTTCGCCGAGCGTGAAGCCCGGCAGGTAGGGCATCGGGAGGCCGGCGTCGGTGCCCGGCAGGTAGCTGGCCCGCAGGCCGATGTGCATGCCCATGCTGCGGCAGGCCGGGCAGCCTTCGTTGAGCGAGGTCACCGGATAGAGCGTCTCGCAGCGCAGGCACTGGAGGCCGCGCAGTTGCGGGTTGCGCAACGGCCGCGCGGCATCGGCCGCGAGGGCCTCGTCCGCGGCGTCGGAGGAAAGGTCGGCGGGCAAGATGTCGAGCGCTTGGAGTGTCATGGCGGGCCGAATCTTATGCGTTCGGAAATAAAATCAGAATGCCCAAAATACTCAACCGATAACGGAACTTATCGATGCGATTTGCGGAGATCGAGACTTTCCGGGCGCTGATGCGCAGCAGTTCCACGCGCAAGGCCGCGGCGCTGCTGCATGTGACGCAACCGGCGATCAGCCAGTCGCTCAAGCGGCTCGAGACGCAGGCGGGCATGCAGCTGTTCCAGCGCACCGGCGGGCGGCTGGTGCCCACACCCGAGGCGCGTGCGCTGTGGGTGGAGGTGGAGCGCGTGTTCATCGGCATGGACGCGATCGAGCACCGGGTGCGCAGCCTGCGCGACTTCGGCACCAACCAGCTCGAGCTCAGCTGCTATCCGGCCTTCGGCCTGGGCTTCATGCCGCGCGCGCTCGAGCGCTTCAAGGCACACCGCGGCGCGAGCGCCTGGCCGCAGGTGTCGCTGCAGGTGCTGAGTTCCAAGGACGTGCGCGACCGGGTCTCGATGGGCATCTCCGACTTCGGCCTGATGGCCGACGAGCTCTCGCTCGAGGGCCTCGAGCATTCGACCTTCGCGCATTTCCCGGGCGTGGTCGTGATGCCGCAGGGCCATGCGCTCGCGCGCTTCAGGAGCATCGAGCCCGAGCAGCTGGTGGAGGCGCCCTTCCTCGCGCTCAACCCCGAGGACCCCTCGCACCGCCGGCTCGAGGCCGCGCTGGCGCAGAAGAGCCTGGCGCTGCGCATGGTGGTGCAGACGCCCTACGCCGCCAGCGTCTGCGAGATGGCGCTGCGCGGGCTCGGCGTGGGCCTGGTCAATCCGATCACCGCGCTCGACTACGCCGAGCGCGGCCTGGTCGCGCGCAAGCTGTCGGTCGACATCTTCTTCGCCTGCATCCTCGCGCTGCCGGCCGGCAAGGTGCTGTCGTCGACCGCGCGCGACTTCCTCTCGGTGATGCGCCAGCAACTGGCCGACGACGAGAAGCGGATGCAACGCTACCTGCGCTGAGCCTTCAGCCCTTGGCCGGCAGCCGGCCCAGCAGTTCGCCGATCGCCGCGCCGATCTCCGCCGCATGCGTCTCGAGCGCGAAGTGGCCGGTGTCGAGGAAGCGCACCTGCGCGTTCGGGTTGTCGGTCTTGAAGGCCTCGGCGCCCGGCGGCAGGAAGAAGGGATCGTTGCGGCCCCAGATCGCGAGGAAGGGCGGGCGGTGGATGCGGAAGTAGTCGTGGAACTTCGGATACAGCGCCAGGTTGCTCGCGTAGTCGAGGAACAGGTCGAGCTGGATCTCGATGTTGTCGGGCCGCTGCATCAGCGCCCAGTCGAGTTCCCAGGCCTCGGGCGCCACCTGCAGCGGATCGGGCGTGCCGTGCACGTACTGCCAGCGCGTGGCCTCGTGCGTGAGCTGGGCCGCGCGCACGGCCTCGCGGTTGGCGGCGTTCGGCTCGCGCCAATAGGTGCGCAGCACGCTCCAGCCCTCGCTCAGGCCCTGCTCGTAGGCATTGCCGTTCTGCGACACGATCGCGCTCACCCGCTCGGGCCGCGACAGCGCGAGCCGGAAGCCCACGGGCGCGCCGTAGTCGAACACGTAGAGCGCGTAGCGATGCAGCCCGAGCGCGTCGGTGAAGCCTTCGATCACCTTGGCGAGGTTGTCGAAGCTGTACGCGAAGGCCGGCCGCGCGGGCGACTCGGTGAAGCCGAAGCCCGGCAGGTCGGGCGCGACGATGTGGAAGCGGTCCGCCAGCAGCGGGATCAGGTTGCGGAACATGTGCGACGAGCTCGGGAAGCCGTGCAGCAGCAGCAAGGTGGGTCGCGAGCGATCGCCGGCCTCGCGATAGAAGACCTTGTGCGCGCCGACGGCGACGGTGTGGAAACGAACCATGGGAAGACTCCTGCAAGCCGATGGCGGCGCCCGGGGACTCCCGGGCTTGAATAACCTGCTAACGACGTTTTTAAAGGTTATTCACGGTCGGGTAACCTGTCAATCTATTTTTTGACGGTTATCATCGCGCCAGGAGTTTCGCCATGACCACCACCGCCGCCCCCATGCCCGCGCCCTTCGTCGGCGACCATCTCGCGCTCGATTTCGTCAACAGCACTGCCACGCCCGACGGCGTGCGGGTCGAATGGCTGGCCGATGGCGCGGCGCTGCTGCAATGGCTGCTGGCGGCGAAGCTGATCGCGCCGGCCGATGCCGAGCGGCTGCGGGCCGCCAAGGGCGGCGTGGCCGCGCTCGATGCGGTGGCGCAACGCGCGCGCGAACTGCGCGACGGTTTCCGGCACTTCGCCGAACGCCATGCGGGCCGGCCGCTCGACACGGAGGCGGCGGCCGAGCTCGGGGCCCTGAACCGCCTGCTCGCGCAGGACAGCAGCCATGTGGAGGTCGCGGCCGACCCCGAGGGCGGCGGCCTGCGGCTGCGCCGCGTCGAGCCCTTCTCGGCGCCCGGTCAGCTGCTGCAGCCGATCGCGCGCGCCATGGCCGCGCTGCTGTGCGACGAGCGTTTCGAATGGGTGCGCGCCTGCGAAGGCCACGCCTGCACGCTGATGTTCCTGGACCGCACCAAGACCCACTCGCGCCGCTGGTGCAGCATGGCCTCGTGCGGCAACCGCGCGAAGGCGGCCGCGCACCGGGCGCGGCGCAACCTCACTTCCAGCTGAACTCGTGGTTCAGGCCGATCACGACCCCGCGCACGCCCTGCGGCCCGGTCCGTGAGGCGCTGAGGTCGAGGCTGATCAACGGCGTGAGGTTGACCCGCGCCCCCACGCGCGAGGTCCACAGCCGCGAGACCCGGCTGCGCTCGGCGATCAGCGACAGCGTGTCGTTGAGCGCCCACTCGCAGGCGAGGCCACCGCGCGCCGTGCGCTGACCGGTGCCGGGCGCCCAGTCGGCGCCGAGGTTGGCGTGGATCTGCAGCTCCGGCGTAGGGCGCCAGCTGACCGGCACCACGAGCTGCCCGCCCGTGCGGCCGCCGGTGCGGAAATCCGACACCGTGCCGGCCGAGATCGCGGCGCTCCAGGTGGCATCGGGCGCCGGGCCGAAGAAATTCCACTTGATCTGCGGCCCGCCGGTGACCGTGCGCACGCCCAGCGTCGACAGCCGGTCGAGGTTGAAGCCCAGCTCCACGGGACCGATGCGGCAGGCCGGGCCCAGGTGGAAGCCGATGACCGGCTCGGGGCCGGTGCGGCCCCACCAGGTCTCGTACTGGCACTGGCCCGGATCGAGGGTGGCGGCATCGTCGATGTCGAAATGGCCGGCCGCGTGCGCGCCCGCGCCGGCCCACAGGCCGCAGGCGGCCAGCAGCCATCGGATGCGCATCCCTCTGGTGGCGTGTTCCTTGTTCTTCATCGCGAGCGTTCCGGTGAACCGGCGCGCGATTCTAGGCAGGCGGAAAGTCGGCGGCGTGACGCCGCCGCCCGAACGCTGGAACGCTAGATCTCGAACTGCGGCTGCAGCTCGCGGATGCGCTTGATCGCCACGCCGGCCGCGGCCGTGCGCGTCTCCACGCCGAGCTTCACGTAGACGCGCTCGAGGTGCTTCTTGGCCGTGGCCGGGCTGCTGCCGAGGATCTCGCCGATGTCCTTGTTGGTCTTGCCCTTGACCACCCAGTAGAGCACCTCGGCCTCGCGCGCCGTGAGCTTGAGGCTCAGGCTCATGGCCTCGATCACGGCGGTGTCGGACACCTCGCGCATGATGATCATCCACTCGTCGCCGTCGTCGTCGTGCCCGGTCTGCTGGTGCAGCCGCAGCGTGAGGCTGCTGGCGCCCTGCGCGATCGACAGCGCCGGCGGCTCCACGCCGCGCTGGCGCGCCGCCGGCGCATGGCTGCGCAGCCAGTCGAGCACGGCGGCCGGGGTCTCGGGCGCGCGCGTCTCGCAGTAGCGCTGCAGCAGGTCGCGCGCCAGCGCCGTCTGCCAGATCAGCCGGCCCTCGGGCAGCCGCACCGTGATGCTCGCGTAGCCGAAGGCGTCGAGCGCGTTGCGCGCCTGGCCGGCCTGGCGCGCCACCTGGCGCGCGCGCCGGGCGCCCTGCAGGTGCACGTTCATGCGCGCCAGCACCTCCTTGGGCTTGATCGGCTTGGTCACGTAGTCCACGCCGCCGGCCTCGAGCGCGGCCACCAGGTGCTCGGTCTCGGTCAGGCCGGTCATGAAGACGATCGGAATGTGCGACGTCATCCCGTCGGCCTTGAGCCGGCGCGCGACCTCGAAGCCGTCGATGCCCGGCATCATCGCGTCGAGCAGCACGATGTCGGGCCGCGCCTGCGCGGCGCGCTGCAAGGCCTGCTCGCCGTTGGTGGCGATCAGCACCGTGTAGCCCGACTCGTCGAGCGCGTCGTGCAGTACCGCGAGGTTGTCGGGCACGTCGTCCACGATCAGCACCAGGTCGCTGTTGGCGCTCTTGTCGCGCAGCGACTGCGCGAGCGGCACGGGTTCGGCGGGTGTGTTCATCTGGTCCTCATCCCGCATGGGCCGCCTCGGCCAGCGCGCGGCCCATGGCCTCGAACTGGAACTGCCGCGCCAGCACGCGCTGCGCCTCGGTCCAGGCGGCGCACTCGGGCTGCTCGCGGTCGATGGCGTCGAGCTGGTTCATGATGCCGCGGAAGTAGCCGAGGCCCACGGCCTCGTCGAGCGCGCGCAGCCGCTCGCGCGAGGGCGGGCGCAGCACCGGCTGCACCGGCGCCGGCGCGCTCGCCGCGGCCGCTTCGGTCCAGCGCAGGCCGAGCCGGCGCTCGAGCCAGTCGAGCAGCTCGGTGTGGCGCACCGGCTTCACGAAGAAGTCCTCGGGCGCGATCTCCACGTCGTTGTCGAGCCCCTTGTCGAAGGCGTTGGCCGAGACGATCGCCACCGCCGCGCCGGCCAGCCCGAGCCGGCGCGCGCGGCGGATGGTCTCCCAGCCGTCGATGCCGGGCATCGCGAGGTCGACGAACATGGCGTCGGGCCGATAGCCCGCGGCGATCAGGTCGAGCGCATCGTGGCCGCTGGCCGCGCTGCGCAGCTCGAAGCCCAGCGGCGCCAGCACATGGCCCAGCAGCTCGCGGTCGGCCTCCTCGTTGTCGACCACAAGCAGCCGGCGGCGCGCGCCCTCGTAGCCGCGCCGCGCGCGCTGCACCGGCTGCGGCCGGCCGGCGCCGGCCACCGCCTCGTGCACGCGCGGCAGGAACAGCCGCACGCAGAACAGCGAGCCCACGCCCGGCGTGCTGCTGACCTTCATCTCGCCGCCCATCAGGTCGGTCAGCATCTTGGCGATGGTGAGGCCCAGCCCCGCGCCCGGCGCGGCCGCGGCGCCGGCCGAATCGCCGCGCGCGAAGGGCTCGAAGATGCGCTCGATCTCGGCCGCCGTCATGCCCGGGCCGGTGTCCTCGATCTCCACCGCGGCGAACTCGCGCGCATAGGCGAGGCGCAGCGTGACCTGGCCGGCGGCCGTGAACTTGATCGCGTTGCCCAGCAGGTTGATGAGGATCTGGCAGACCCGCTTCTCGTCGGCGCGCACCACCTCGGGCAGCGTGCCCGCGGCCTCGAAGCGGAAGGCCAGGCCCTTCTCGGCCGCCTGCAGCTCGAACATGTCGGCCAGCTCGCGCAGCGTGTCGGCGAAGCGCATCGGCCGCGCATGCAGCGTGAGCTTGCCGGCCTCGATGTGGGCGATCGCCAGGGTGCCCTCGATCAGCGACAGCAGGTGCTCGCCACCGCGCTTGATGACCGCCACCGCCTGCTGGCGGTGCGGCGGCACGGAGTGGTCCTCGCCCATCAGCTGCGCATAGCCGAGGATGCTGTTGAGCGGCGTGCGCAGCTCGTGACTGATGGCGCTGATGTAGCGGCTCTTGGCCTGGTTGGCCTGGTCGGCGGCGCGCCGGGCCTGCTCGGCCGCGAGCTTGGCCTGCTCGGCCACCTCGCGCGCCTCCTCGGCGGTGCGCGTGGCCGACTGCAGCGCGCGGTCGGTCTCGCGGTGCAGCTCGATCTCGCGCACCAGCAGGTGGGTCTGGCGATTCGATTCCTCCTGCGCCACCTTGCGGCTCTGGTGCGCCAGCACCAGCCACCAGGCGACGATGCCCGCGATCACCAGCAGCGCCATGTAGGCCTTGAGGAAACCCGAGCGCAGCGAGGCCTGCTGCGCGGCCGCGAGCGCCTGCGCCACCTCGCTCTGCGCGGCCAGCTCGAGCGCGCGCTCGCCGAGCGCGCGCAGCTCCTGCTGGTAGAGCACGCCGAACACCACCGCCAGCAGCGGCACGATGATCAGCATCAGCAGCAGGAAGTGGCCCAGGCCGGTGTCGAGGTAGCGCCAGCTGCGCCGCGGCAGCAGCCAGCGCAGCACCGCCGACCACTGCGCCGACAGGCTCGCATGCGGCTTGCAGAGGTCGCCGCAGCGCGCGTCGAGCGTGCAGCACAGCGAGCAGATCGCGCCCTGGTAGGCCGGGCAGTGGGCCATGTCGGGGCCTTCGTACTCGCGCTCGCAGATCACGCAGCGCTGCACCGCGAGGCGGCGGTAGGCGCCTTCGGATTCCACCCGGGCCCACTGCACCGGCCGGCCGGCCGCCACCGCGGCGCCCTCGACCGAGCCGCGCGCCAGGTAGTAGCGCCCGCCCGTGGCCCAGGCCAGGAGCGGCGAGGCGACGAGCGCCGTGCCGAGCGCGATCAGCGCCGAGAAGGCCTGCGCCAGCGGCCCGAACACACCCAGGTGCGCGGTGATCGACAGCAGCGAGGCCAGCGCCATCGCGCCCACGCCCACCGGATTGATGTCCCACAGGTGGGCGCGCTTGAACTCGATGCCCGGCGGCGAGAGGCCCAGCGGCTTGTTGATGACCAGGTCGGCCACCACGGCCATCATCCAGGCGATGGCGATGTTGGCGAACAGCCCGAGCACGTCGCCCAGCGCCTCGAACACGTTCATCTCCATCAGCATGAAGGCGATCAGCGCGTTGAACACCACCCACACCACGCGCCCCGGATGGCTGTGGGCCACGCGCGAGAAGAAGTTGCTCCAGGCCAGCGAGCCCGCGTAGGCGTTGGTGACGTTGATCTTGAGCTGCGAGATCACCACGAACAGCGCGGTGGCCGCCACCGCCCAGCCATAGTTGGGGAACACGTACTCGTAGGCCGCGAGGTACATCTGGTTCGGGTCGACCGCGCGCTCCACCGGCACCATGTGCGTGATCGCGAGGTAGGCCAGCGCGGCGCCGCCCAGCATCTTGACCACGCCCAGCACCACCCAGCCCGGCCCGCCGGCCAGCACGCCGGCCCACCAGCGGCCACGGCTGGCCGCGGTGCGCGCGGGCATGAAGCGCAGGTAGTCGGCCTGCTCGCCCATCTGCGTGATGAGCGCGATGCCCACCGTGAGGGCGGCACCGAACAGGTGCAAGTTGAATCCTTGCGCACCACCCTTGGCGCCGTTGTAGTGCGTGATGCCCGCGAACGCACCAGAATCGCGCACCAGCACATAGGCGAAGGGCACGACCAGCATCAGCAGCCACAGCGGCTGCGTCCACAGCTGCAGCCGGCTGATCGCCGACACCCCGTGCGTGACCAGCGGGATCACCACCAGCGCACAGACCAGGTAGCCCCAGACCGGCGGGATGCCCAGCGCCAGCTCGAGCGCGTAGGCCATCACGGCCGCCTCGAGCGCGAAGAAGATGAAGGTGAAGCTCGCGTAGATCAGCGAGGTCAGCGTGGAGCCGATGTAGCCGAAGCCGGCGCCGCGCGTGAGCAGGTCCATGTCGACGCCGTAGCGCGCCGCGTACACGCTGATCGGCAGGCCCGCGAGGAAGATGATCAGCCCCGTGGCCAGGATGGCCCAGAAGGCGTTGGCGAAGCCGTACTGCACCAGCAGCGTGGCGCCCACCGCCTCCAGGATCAGGAACGAGGCCGCGCCGAAGGCCGTGTTGGCGACCCGCCATTCGGACCATTTGCGAAAGCGCTGCGGCGTGTAGCGCAGCGCGTAGTCCTCGAGGGTTTCGCTCGCGACCCAGCTGTTGTAGTCGCGCCGCACCTTGACGATGCGCTGCGGCGCGTCGTCGGACTCGGTGGGGGGGACGGCGGAGGGCGGGCCAGGGTTCACACCGTTTCGGTGCATCTTTCGTGCCACCCGGCGCCCCGCGGACCCGGTGCCATACGGCATTCGGCGAACAGGGCACGACTGTTGCAACAGCCCTGCTCTGCCCATAATGGCCGCCTCCTCCCGCCACCCGATGCCGTCTCCATGGAACTGACTCCGCGCGAAAAAGACAAGCTGCTGATCTTCACCGCGGCGCTGCTCGCCGAACGCCGCAAGGCCCGCGGCCTCAAGCTCAACTACCCCGAAGCCATCGCCCTGATCTCGGCCGCCGTCATGGAAGGCGCGCGCGACGGCAAGAGCGTGGCCGAGCTCATGAGCGAGGGCCGCAGCGTGCTGACCCGCGCCGACGTGATGGACGGCATCGCCGAGATGATTCCCGACATCCAGGTCGAGGCCACCTTCCCCGACGGCACCAAGCTCGTGACGGTGCACCAGCCCATCGTCTGAACGACCGCACACCCAGAACAACCAAGGACAAGCCCTCATGCGCCCATCGATCTCCTCCAGGACCCTCGCCCTGCTCGCCGCCGCCCTGCTGCCCCTGGCGGCCAGCGCCCACACCGGCGTCGACGGCGGCCTGCACCACGGCCTCGTGGCCGGCTTCATGCATCCGCTGACCGGCGCCGACCACCTCGCGGCGATGGTCGCGGTGGGCGTCTGGAGCGCGCTGTCGGCGCGCCGCGCCTGGCCCGACCTGCTGTGGGCACCGCTGGCCTTCGCCGGCATGCTGCTGGCGGGCGCGCTGGTCGGCCTGGCCGGGCTGCAGCTGCCGGCCGTCGAACCGATGATCGCGGCCTCGCTGCTGGTGCTGGGCCTGCTCGTGGCCGCGCGCGTGCACCTGCCGGCCGGCGTGGCGATGGCGGTGGTCGGCCTGTTCGCCGTCTTCCACGGCGTGGCGCACGGCCACGAGCTCGCGGGCGAGCACGACGCCGCCCTCACGCTCGCCGGCATGGTCGGCGCGACCGTGCTGCTGCATGCCGCCGGCATCGCGCTGGGCTGGGCGCTGCGCCATGCCAGCGCCTGGCTGCCGCGCATCGCGGGCGCCGCGGTGGTCGGCCTCGGCGCCACGCTGCTGGCGCAGGCGATCTGAGGCGAGGCCCCGGTCCATGATCCCCGGCGAAATCCTCACCGACGACGGCGACCACCCGCTCAACCCGGGCCGCCGCACCCTCACGCTGGTGGTGCAGAACACGGCCGACCGGCCGATCCAGGTCGGCTCGCACTACCACTTCGCCGAAACCAACGGCGCCCTCGGCTTCGACCGCGAGGCCGCGCGCGGCATGCGCCTGAACATCGCCTCGGGCGCCGCGGTGCGCTTCGAGCCGGGGCAGCAGCGCACGGTCGAACTGGTCGATTTCTCGGGCGACCGCATCGTCTACGGGTTTCGCGGACTGGTTCAGGGCAAGCTCTGAGCGGGCGCCGGCATGCTGTCACTCGCGCTCTCCGCCTTTCTGCTGGGCCTGGTGTTCAACGCCGCGCCGGGGGCCGTGTTCGCGGAAACCGTGCGCCAGGGACTGCAGGGCGGTTTCCGTCCGGCCTTCGCCGTCCAGGTGGGCTCGCTGGTCGGCGACGCGCTGTGGGCCGTGCTGGGCCTGGCCGGCGCGGGCGCGCTGATGCAGATCGATGCCCTGCGCTGGCCGCTGGGCATCGCCGGCGTGCTCTATCTCGCCTGGCTCGCGGCCGACAGCTGGCGCGCCGCGAAGCGCGATGCCGGCATCGAGCGCGCGCTGGCCATGCCCGCGAGGCGGGCGCTGCGCTCGGGCGTGATCCTCTCCGCCACCAATCCCCAGAACCTGGCCTACTGGGCCGCGCTCGGCAGCGCCATGGCCGGCCTTGGCATGGACCGACCGACCACCGCCCACTACGCCGTCTTTTTCACCGGCTTCATGGCGGCCTCCGTGCTCTGGTGCTTCGTCTGCGCGGGCCTCGTCGCCAGGCTCTTCGGCCGCTCGGCATCGCGCTGGGCCGGCGTGACGCACCGCCTGTGCGCCCTCGCGTTCATGGCGCTGGCGGTCGCCTCGATGCGCGACCTGCTGAATTTCACCGGCCCCGCCGAGAACCGGCCCGCGGCCTCTCCCGCAAGACAAGGAACGACATGGCAACCATAGGCAGGCGCGCCTACGCAGAAATCTTCGGCCCCACGGTGGGCGACCGCGTGCGGCTGGCCGACACCGAGCTGCTGATCGAGGTCGAGGCCGACTACACGCTGCGCGCCGGCGGCTACGGCGAGGAGGTCAAGTTCGGCGGCGGCAAGACGATCCGCGACGGCATGGCGCAGTCGCAACGCACGCGCGCGCAGGGCGCCGTCGACACGGTGCTCACCAACGCGCTGATCCTCGACCACTGGGGCATCGTCAAGGCCGACATCGGCCTGAAGGACGGCCGCATCGCCGCCATCGGCAAGGCCGGCAATCCCGACGTGCAACCGGGTGTCGATATCGTGATCGGCCCGGGCACCGAGATCATCAGCTGCGAGGGCAACATCGTCACCGCCGGCGGCATCGACAGCCACATCCACTTCATCTGCCCGCAGCAGATCGAGGAGGCGCTGGCCTCGGGCGTGACCACCATGCTGGGCGGCGGCACCGGCCCCGCCACCGGCACCTTCGCGACCACCTCCACGCCCGGGCCCTGGCACATCGAGCGCATGCTGCAGGCGGCCGACGCGTTCCCGATGAACCTCGGCTTCCTCGGCAAGGGCAACGCCAGCCTGCCCGGCGCGCTGCACGAGCAGATCGAGGCCGGCGTGATCGGCCTCAAGCTGCACGAGGACTGGGGCACGACGCCCTCGGCCATCAGCAACTGCCTCGACGTGGCCGATGCCACCGACACGCAGGTGGCGATCCACAGCGACACGCTCAACGAATCGGGCTTCGTCGAGAACACGATCGCGGCCGTGGGCGGCCGCGCGATCTGCGCCTTCCACACCGAGGGCGCGGGCGGCGGCCATGCGCCCGACATCCTGCGCGTGGTGGGCGAGGCGAACTTCCTGCCCTCGTCGACCAATCCCACCATGCCCTACACCGTGAACACGCTCGACGAACACGTCGACATGCTCATGGTGTGCCACCACCTCGACGCCGGCATCGCCGAAGACTTGGCCTTCGCCGAGTCGCGCATCCGCAAGGAAACCATCGCCGCCGAGGACGTGCTGCACGACCTCGGCGCGATCAGCATGTTCAGCTCCGACAGCCAGGCCATGGGCCGCGTCGGCGAGGTGGTGCTGCGCTGCTGGCAGACCGCGCACAAGATGAAGCTGCAGCGCGGCACGCTGCCCGAGGACAGCGCGCGCAACGACAACTTCCGCGCCAAGCGCTACGTGGCCAAGTACACGATCAATCCCGCGATCGCGCACGGCATCGCACACGAGGTGGGTTCGATCGAGGTCGGCAAGTGGGCCGACATCGTGGTGTGGAAGCCGGCCTTCTTCGGCGTGAAGCCCTTCACCATCATCAAGGGCGGCAGCATCGCGATGGCCGCGATGGGCGACCCCAACGCCTCGATCCCGACGCCGCAGCCGGTGCACTACCGCCCGATGTTCGGCGCCTATGGCGGCTCGCTCGCGAAGGGCTCGCTGACCTTCGTCTCGCAGGCCGGCCTGGCCGCGGGCATCAAGGAGCGCTACGGGCTGGCGAAGAACCTGGCGGCGGTGAAGAACATCCGCAACGTGCGCAAGAAGGACCTGATCCACAACGGCTACGCGCCGAAGATGGAGATCGATGCGCAAACCTACGCGGTGCGCGCGGACGGGCAGTTGCTGACCTGCGAACCGGCGAAGCTGCTGCCGATGGCGCAGCGCTACTTCCTGTTCTGAGACAAGGCCCGAAAATCCGGCGCGGCACGCCGGCTTGACAGGCTGCGTATCCTTGAAAGCATCGTTCCTGTCTTCAGACGCGCCACGCGTCCCACCGCACCATGCTCACCGCCAACAAACTCATGCCCCAGGGCCGCGGCCTCGCGCCCGTGCTGCTCAAGCGCGCCGCCACCATCGAACTCGACTGGGACGTGCGCCAGAAAAGCCGTTTCGACGCCACCGATTCGCAAGGCCGGCAGATCGGCGTGTTCCTGCCGCGCGGCACGGCCGTGCGCGGCGGCGACGTGCTGGTGGCGGAAGACGGTTCGCTGGTGCGCGTGATCGCGGCGCCTCAGCCGGTGCTGCGCATCACGCACTGCACGGCCCACGGCACGCCCTTCGACCTGACGCGCGCGGCCTACCACCTGGGCAACCGTCATGTGCCGATCGAGCTCAAGCCCGATCACCTGAAGATCGAACCCGACCATGTGCTGGCCGACATGCTGCGGTCGATGCACCTGATCGTGGTGGCGGTCGAGGAGGCCTTCGAGCCCGAGGGCGGGGCCTATGGGTCGCATGAGCATTCGCATGGGGGTGGTCATAGCCATGACCACGGCCATGATCACTCGCATGGTCATGCGCACTCCTCGGGGCCGAAGCCGCTGGTGTTGGCGCCGGAGTTGCTCGATGCGCATGACCATGGTCATCATGGGCACTCTCACTGAGATGGGGGCTGGGATCTCCGTTCGAGGCCGTTTGTTTCGGTGGGGGCGGGCGCACGCCGATGGGGTACTCCCCTCCGCGAATGTCCCCCGCCCTTCGGGCTCCTCCTTTATTTCGCTGCGGGGAGTACCCCATCGACGTGCGCCTGACGCGCCGTGCTTGATCGGCCGGCACCACCGCTGCGCTTCTCGTGCACAGGGCAGTGGGTGCTTCCCGCAGCGAAATAAAGGAGGAGCCGAAGGCGGGGGACATTCGCGGAGGGAAGTACCCGCTGTCCTGTGCACGCGCCCCGGACCAGAACAACCGATGCGTCACCCTTCGGACGAGAGCCGACATGGCTGACACACCACAGCCCCAAAGCCTCCTCCAGCTCATCTGGCTAGCCTCCCCCGCCCTCCCGGTCGGCGGCTTCTCGTACTCCGAAGGTGTCGAGGCCGCCGTCGAATGGGCCGGCGTCGACGCCGAGGCCAGCGCCGCCGAATGGCTGTCCGACCAGTTGCACCTGAGCTTCGCGCGCGGCGACCTCGCGCTGGTCGCGCAGGCCATCGCGGCCTGGCGCGCCGATGATGCGCAGCGCATCCGCACGCTCAACGACTGGGTGCTGCAGACCCGCGAATCGGCCGAGTTCTTCCTGCAGACCGAACAGATGGGCCGCTCCTTCGTCGAATGGCTCAAGCTGCACCATGCCGACACGGCCGAGGTCTTCGCCGGCCTGCCCGCGAGCTATCCCGTGGCCTTCGCGTTCGCGGCCCACCGCTCGGGTGCTTCGGTGCACGACGGCTGCCTGGCCTTTGCCTTCGGCTGGGCCGAGAACATGGTCGCGGCCGCGGTCAAGGCCGTGCCGCTCGGGCAGAGCGCGGGACAGCGCATTCTCGGGCGGCTCGCGCAGGAGATTCCCGCGGCCGTGAACCATGCGATGCAGCTGTCCGACGACGATCGGCAGGCCTTCGCGCCGCTCTTGGCCGTGCTGTCGGCGCGGCACGAAACCCAGTACTCGCGGCTCTTCCGCAGCTAGATTTTTTTCTTCACACACCCACCATGACCTCCGCCCTGCACCACATCCCCCACCGCACCAAGAAGCTGCCGCCGCTGCGCGTGGGCATCGGCGGCCCCGTCGGCTCGGGCAAGACCACGCTGCTGGAGATGCTCTGCAAGTCGATGCGCGACAGCTACGACCTGGTCGCGATCACCAACGACATCTACACCAAGGAAGACCAGCGCCTGCTGACCGTGGCCGGCGCGCTGCCGGCCGAACGCATCATGGGCGTGGAGACCGGCGGCTGCCCGCACACCGCGATCCGCGAGGATGCCTCGATCAACCTCGAGGCCATCGACCGCATGCTCGAGGACTTTCCCGATGCCGACGTGGTGTTCGTCGAATCGGGCGGCGACAACCTCGCGGCCACCTTCAGCCCCGAGCTCTCGGACCTCACGATCTACGTCATCGACGTGGCCGCGGGCGAGAAGATCCCGCGCAAGGGCGGCCCCGGCATCACCAAGAGCGACCTGTTCGTCATCAACAAGACCGACCTCGCGCCCTACGTGGGCGCCAACCTCGACGTGATGGAGCAGGACACGCAGCGCATGCGCCGCCAGAAGCCCTACGTGATGACCAACCTCAAGACCCTGACCGGCGTGGCCGAGGTGGTGCGCTTCATCGAGGAACGCGGGATGCTCAAGACGGCCTGAGGCCGCCAACTCACGGCTTCACAGCTCGCTGCCGTCGCGCAGCTGGCGCTGCTTGTAGACCAGGCGAACGCTGGCGCGGCGCGGATCGCCGACGCGTTGCACGTAGACATCCATCTCGCCGCTGCTCCAGGCCGCATAGGCGCTGCCCGGATCGTTGGCCGCGAGTTCGGCGCCGAAAGTACCGCGGCCCCACTGCAGCAGTTCGGCGAAGGCCGCGCCGCCGCCATCGGGCAGGCCCTGCGCCGAGGCCGCGTACTCCACGCGCCGCAGCTGCGCATCGGCGAAGAAGAAGGTCGGCTCGAACACCAGCCCCGCCAGCGCCTGGGGCGCGCCATGCCAGCTGCCCAGCAGGCCGCCAGCGAGCCGCTGCGGCCGCGCCACGCGCTCGGCCGAGGGCAGCGCGGCGCGCAGTTCGTCGGCCGACATGCCGAGCCGCACGCCGGGCGGCAGCGCTTGCGCCTGCGCGGCGAGGCTCGCGAGACAGAGGGCACCGGCGCCGAGCAGGCGCGCCACGGGTGAAGAGAAGGAAGGAATGAACATCGGGGGACGGCGAAACGGGCGACAGCGGCCTGTGACCCGCAGTATCGCCCCGAGTTCACGACCGCACCGTGTAACTGCCGATACACGGCCCGCCATCCCTTTGTAGACTGGCCCGATGACTCCCCAGGACGTGCTCGACCACTACGACCGCGCCACGCTGTGGCCCGCCGATCGCCCCGACCGCACTGCCGCCGGCCTGCCCGCCGCCTATGCCGACGCGCTCGCGCTGCGCGCCCTGCGGCTCGCGCGCGGCGAACGGCCCGTGGGCTACAAGGTCGGCTTCACCAACCGCACCATCTGGCAACGCTATGGCGTGTTCGCGCCGATCTGGGGCCCGGTGTGGAACACCACGCTGACGCTGTGCGACGGCCGGGGCAGCGTCAACCTCACGGGCACGGTGCAGCCGCGCATCGAGCCCGAGGTCGTGTTCGGCATCGCCGCCACGCCGCCGCAAGGCGCCACGCTCGAGCAGCTGTTCGCCTGCGTCGAGTGGATCGCGCCGGGCTTCGAGATCGTGCAGTCGCACTGCGAAGGCTGGAAGTTCGGCGCCGCCGACACCGTGGCCGATGGCGCGCTGCATGCGCGCCTGCTGGTCGGGCGGAAACGGCCGCCGCGCGAGTTCGCGAGCGACGGCGCGGCGCTCGACGCGCTGCTCGCGCGCACGCGCCTGCGCCTGTCGCGCGACGGCACGCCGATCGAGGAAGGCACGGGCGCCAACGTGCTCGACGGCCCGCTGCATGCGCTCTTGCACTTCCTGCACGAGCTGCAGGCCTGCCCCGGCGCGCCCGCGCTGCAGCCGGGCGAGGTGGTCACCACCGGCACCTGGACCGACGCCTGGCCGATCGAGCCCGGCCAGGTCTGGCGCAGCGAGTTCGACGCGCCCTTCGACGGCCTCGAAGTCACGCTGCGCTGAGCGCGCGGCTCAGCCGGCCTTGCGGAAGGTCAGGTTGATGCGCACGCTGCCCAGCAGCGGATGCGGCTTGTCCTTGAGCGGCAGCACGCCATGGAAGCGCAGCCGGTCGGGACCGCCCCACACCACCACGTCGCCATGCGCGAGCGGCACGCGCTCGACCGCGTCGCCGCGCGCGAGCCCGCCGAACTGGAACACCGCCGGCATGCCCAGCGACACCGAGACGATCGGCGCGCCATGGTCGCGCTCGTCGCGGTCCTGGTGCAGCGAGAGCCGCGTGCCGGGCTCGTAGCGGTTGACCAGGCAGGCATCGGGCGCGAAGCCCGCGAAGCCCGCCGTCTCGGCCGCCTCGCGCGCGAGCCGCGCGAACGCGGCGGGCATGGCGGGCCAGGGCTTTTGCGACAACGGATCGATCGCGTCGTAGCGGTAGCCGCTGCGATCGCTGACCCAGCCCAGCGGCCCGCAGTTCGTCATCGCCACCGACATGGTGTAGCCGCCAGGCGTCACCAGATGCCGGAACGGCGACACGCCCTCGATGCGCGGCAGCGCGGCCAGCAGCTCGCTCGCGAACGGCAGCGCGAAGCCGCGCAGCACGCAGGCGCCCGGGCCCAGCGGCTCGGGTGCGCGAAACGGTTCGTCGGTGGCGGGGAAGAGGTCGAGGGTCATGGCGGATGCGGTCCTCGAAAATACCGCAAGCCGGCGCACCGGGTCCGGCCGGTTCCGGACATCCGGTGCCTCCGGCGTGGTGCTCAGGCCGTCTCGAGCATGCCCGCGAGCCGCGCCGCGATCAGTCCATGGGCCTCGGCCATGATGCGGTCGACCAGTTCCCGCACGGTCGGCACGTCGTGGATCAGGCCCGCCACCATGCCGCAGCTGAAGGCGCCCGCGTCCACGTCGCCCTCGATCATCACGCGCGGGTAGATGCCCGCCACCTGGTCGTGGATGTCCGAGATCTGAAGGTCCGCGCCCTTCGCGCGCTCGATCGCCAGCAGTTCCTCCACGCCCTTGTTGTTGAGCACGCGCTCGGTGTTGCGCAGGCCGCGCATCACCAGCCGCGTGTCGAGCTCGCTGGCCGCGACGATCGCGCGCTTCACGTTCTCGTGCACCGGCGCCTCCTGCGTGGCGATGAAGCGCGTGCCCATGTTCATGCCCTCGGCGCCGAGCGCGAGCGCGGCCACGAGGCTGCGGCCGTCGGCCATGCCGCCCGAGGCCACGAAGGGAATGCGCAGCTCGTCGGCCGCGCGCGGCAGCAGGATCATGTTGGGCACGTCGTCCTCGCCCGGATGGCCGCCGCACTCGAAGCCGTCGACGCTGACCGCGTCGCAGCCGATGCGCTCGGCCTTCAGTGCATGGCGCACCGAGGTGCACTTGTGGATCACCTTCACGCCGGCCGCCTTGAGCGCCGGCATGTGTTCCTCGGGGCTGCGGCCCGCGGTCTCGACGATGCGCACGCCGCCCTCGATGAGCGCGGCGATGTACTCGGGATAGGGCGGCTTGGAGAAGGTCGGCAGGAAGGTGAGGTTCACGCCGATCGGCTGGTCGGTCATCTCGCGGCAGCGCGCGATCTCGCGCGCCAGCAGCTCGGGCGTCTTCTGCGTGAGCCCGGTGATGATGCCGAGGCCGCCGGCATTCGACACCGCGGCCGCGAGTTCCGCGAAGCCCACGTAGTGCATGCCGCCCTGGATGATCGGATGGCGGATGCCGAAGAGTTCGGTGATGCGAGTTTTCATGGTCGATGAGGGTGGAGGAAGAGGACGGGAAACGGGGCGCGGTCGCTCACCAGCGTTCCATGTACGGACGCAGGTCGAGCTCGAAGGTCCAGGCATCGCGCGGCTGCGCGTGCAGGTGCCAGTAGTTCTCGGCGATGTGCTCGGGGTTCAGGATGCCGTCCTCCGACTTCAGCGCGTAGCGCTCGGGGAAGCTGGTGCGGATGAACTCGGTGTCGATCGCGCCGTCGACCACCACGTGCGCCACGTGGATGTTGCGCGGCCCCAGCTCGCGCGCCATGCTCTGGGCCAGCGCGCGCAGCGCATGCTTGGCGCCCGCGAAGGCCGCGAAGTTGGCGGCACCGCGCAGGGCCGCGGTGGCGCCCGTGAAGATGATCGTGCCGCGGCCGCGCTCCACCATGCGCCTGGCCGCTTCACGGCCGTTGAGGAAACCGCCGAAGCAGGCCATCTCCCAGATCTTGAAGTACTTGCGCGCGGTCTCCTCGAGGATGCTCGAGGGCACGTTGGCGCCGATGTTGAACACCAGCACCTCGACCGGCCCGACCTCGCGCTCGACCTGCTCGAACAGCGCGATCACCTCCTCCTCCTTGCGCGCATCGGAGCCGAAGGCCACGGCCTTGCCGCCGGCCGCCTCGATGCTCTCGACCAGCGGCTGCAGCTTCTGCGCGTCGCGCCGCGTCACGCAGGCGGTGTAGCCGCCGGCCGCAAAGCGCCTCGCGATCGCCCCGCCGGTGGAATCGCCGGCGCCGATGATCAGCGCCACACCGGCGCCCGCATTGCCCTGGCTCATGTCGTCTCCTTGATTGAACGCTCGTGGACCAAAGCACGGTAAAGGAGAGGCATCGGGCTGTCAATCGAGCGCGCGACAGCATTCCGGCGGTGCATGCGGCGCATGCGGCCGGCGCGGTTCAGTCCAGGTGGTTGCGCTCGATGTCGCGGCGGGTCGAGTTCAGGATGTCCTGGCGCGTGCGGTCGTTCTCGACCACGCGCGCCATCAGCAGCGCGCCCACGCACTGCGCCATCACGGCCCAGGCCGCGTCGTCGTCGCCCGCCAGGCGCTGGCTCCAGGCCTTGTGCAGCTTCTTCAGGCCGCGCTCGACCGCCGCGCGCACGGCCGGGTCGGAGCGCGCGATCTCGGCACCCAGCGCGGGCAGCGCGCAGCCGGTCTCGGGGTGCAGGGCATGCGCGCTGCTGAGGTAGCCCTTGAGGCAGCGCGCCACGTGATCGGGCGGCGAGTCGGGCGTGCCCGCGAGCATCTCGGCGCTGTTCTCCATCTCGCGCTCGATCAGCGCCGCGAACAGCTCGCCCTTGGAGCCGAAGTGGCTGTAGAAGGCGCCGCCCGTGAGGCCGATGGCCGACATCAGCGCATCGACGCCGGTGCTGCTGAAGCCCCCCTTCTTGGCGATCGCTCGGCTGCTCTCGAGCAGCTTCTCGCGGGTCTCTTCCTTGTGGTTGGGGGCGTAGCGCATGACAGTTCCTCGGCGCGGGATTCCGGTGGACAGGACGAAGGGAAAAATAACATACGATCGTTCAGCCATCCTGACACCAGGCCATCGATCGCTGCTCGTTTTCCCGGGTCCCTTGCAAGGCCCGCGCCCGCCGCGGAAGCCTCTTTCAAGGCGCCGGCGCACCGATCCCGAGCAATTCCTTCACCAGCACGTACTGCGCATCGAGCATCGAGGTGCCCAGCGAGATGCGGCAGCCGCGCGAGCGCGCCGCGGCCAGCAGCGGCGTGATCGCGGGCGTCATGATGATCTCGGCGACGTCGGTGCCGGCCGCCAGCTGCGCCGCGTCGAGCGGCAGCGCATCGCCCTCGTGCATGCCCATCGAGGTGGTGTTGACCACGAGGTCGAAGCCGCTCGGATCGTTCGTGCCCGCGCGCGCGACGCAGCCCGGATACGCGGCGGCCACGTCGGCCGCCAGCGCCTCGGCCCGTGCGTTCGTGCGGTTGTGGATCACCAGTTCGCGCGCACCCGCCTCGGCGATGCCGAAGGCGACCGCGCGCCCTGCCCCACCCGCGCCGAGCTGCAGCACGCGGCGCCCCTGTAGCGTGATCCCCTGCCCCGCGAGCCCGTCGACGAAGCCGCGGCCATCGAGGTTGTCGCCCGTGAGCCGGCCCTCGGCATCGCGCCGCACGAAGTTGACCGCGCCGATGCGCGCCGCGCGCGGCGTGGTCGCGTCGAGCAGCGGCAGCACGGCGATCTTGTGCGGGATGGTCACGCCGAAGCCGAGCACGTTGCGCATGCGGCGCAGCGCGTCGACCACGGTCGCGAGGTCGGCGGGGCCCACGTGCAGCGGCGACACCGCGATGTCGAGGCCCTCGGCCGCGAAGCGGTCGTTGAGCCGCAGCGAGCCCACCACGTGGGCCACGGGATCGGCCAGCATCAGCATGATGCCGGTGCGGCCGGTGATGCGCATCTCGGTCATGGCGACGCTCAGGCGGGCAGCTCGAACGGGGCCGGATCGAGGAAGCGCCGCAGCACGTTGCCGGTGATGCGGCTCACGTTGTTGTCGTAGCCGTTGTGGCTCAGCGAGAGCACATAGGAGATCGAGCCGGTGGAGAACACCGCGCCGCCCTTCGCGGTCTCGAAGAACACCATGTCGGCGCGCACCAGCGCGTTCTGCTCGCCGTCGAGGCCGTGCACCGTGGTGCGGTACTCCTCGGGCGTGGGCAGCGCGCCCGGGCCCAGGCCGTGCGAGGTCGCGAGCATCACGGCATGCGGCGGCGAACCGAGGCCGACGTCGAAGCGGTCGATCTCGATGCCGACCGCGCCGCCGATGCGCACGCCGTAGTCGCCGATGCGCTCGCCCTGCGCGATGCCCTCGACCGCGAAGGCCACGCGCGCGTCGGCCGCATCGGGCGTCAGCAGGTAGTAGCCCGCGTGGTCGTAGACCATGGCCGAGAAGCCCACGCCGATCAGCTTCTGCGGCGCGAAGCCGCTGTGGCGCCACAGCGCGCCGGGCTCGCCGGTACCGGCCAGGTGCACCTCGCCGGGCTGCGATTCCCAGGTCCGCGTGCCGGCCATGCCGCGCCGCACCTCGACCGCGGCCGGCGCCTTCGGATGGAAGGCGCAGCGCCAGTAGAAGCCGTTGGCGCCGAGCGCGAGGTGGCGCCCGCCCGCGTTCTGGAAGGCCATGATGCCGTTCATCATCGCCTCGCTGTAGTACTCGGGATGCGACAGCGTCGCCAGCACGCGGTAGCCCGCGAGCGCGCCCGCGCCCTGGCGGTCGAGCTCGACGTCGGTCACCACGTCGTAGTCGATGCCCTTCTCCTCGAGCCAGTCGAGGAAGTGGCTGTCGATCGCGAGGTTGCCGGGCTGCGAGCGCGGCCGCATGTTGAGCACCGGGCGCAGCCACGAGCTGTAGGCGCGGCCGCTGCCGTCGATGTGGTGGTCGTAGGTCGACTGGCCGACCTCGGGATGCTCCTGCAGGTAGATGTCGTCGCCGGTCAGCATCAGGAGGCGCTCGGTCAGCACCTCGAAGTGCACCGCATGCAGCCGCAGCGCGCTGTTGGCGTAGGCCATGTAGGTCATGCTCGCGGCCAGCACCGCGAGCGGCGCGCGCTTCGCATCGGCCGCGGGCGTCACGAAGAAGGTGATGAAGGTCTCGGCCGCGCTGCCGTCCACGGGCCGCAGGCGCAGCGCGTGGAAGCCCGACTTCCAGTCGGCCGGCACGTCGAGCTCGAGCGTCGCGGGCCAGCCGCAGTCGTAGATGTCGTCGCTGTGGAAATGGATCGCGCCGTACTCGCGCGGCGCCAGCCGCCAGTCGTGCACGTCGCCGGTCCAGTGCACGCCGGTCATGCCGCGGCAAGGCAGCTGGTGCAGCCGGCCGTCGAGGCGGTTGGGCGAGCGGTCGAGCACCTCGAGCGTGTCGATGCCGTGCGAGAAGTCCCAGCAGGCGATCAGCGCGGCATCGGCCAGGCCCGGGCGCGCGAGGTCGTCGCAGCGGCGCAGCGCGTCCACGCCCAGCAGGCCCTCGGCGATGCGCGGCGCCTCGATCTTGCCGTCGTAGTGCGCGCCGCAGCGGTCGCCGGTGGCCGACAGCGCATGCGCGGCCACGGTCAGCGGGCCTTGCGAATCGAGGCGCCAGCCGCCCGCCTTCGTCGCGCGCGCCTCGCGGCGCTGCTCGGGCAGCGCGCCATCGGCCAGCCGGCATTGCGACAGCACCATCTCGCCGGTCGTCGCATCGAGCGCGCCCTGCACCCAGTACCAGCGGCGCTGCTCGAGCGGCGCATCGGTCTTCAGCTCGATCGCGCCATCGGCACCGCCCACGCGCAGGCGCAGGCCGTCGCGCGACACCTGCAGCGCCCAGCCGCGGCCGCTGTCCTCGCACCAGCGCGCGAGCACGGTCTGCGGCGTGGCCAGCAGCCGCGTCGGCCAGACGTAGCAGCCGAACGAGAACGCACCCTCGGGCGCGAAGCGCGCATCGGCGGGCACCGACATGAAGGAGCCGCAGGGCGCCTCGTGGAACGCGACCGCATGCACGCCGTCGATCGGCGATGCGAGCTCGCGGTACTTGATGCCGGGGCCGGTGGCGTCGGCGTCGGCGCAGCGCACGCGCACGAACTTCACGTCGGCCTGCTGCTTCGCTTCGCTGCTGAGGTGGAATCGGATGCGTTCGCCGGCGCGCACGCTGAGGGTGTCGGGATAGCCGACGAAGGCATTGGTTTCGATGGGGGCGCTCATGGTCGTCTCGCGGTGTTCTTCTTCAATCCAGCTTCAGCTCGGTGCCGGTCAGCGCCTTCCAGCGCAGGCCGAACACATGCCACTCGGCGTCGTCGAGCGACTCGAACACCACGTCGTGGAACACCTTGACCTTCTGGCCGCGCTCGTCGGGCATCTGCGCCAGCGCCCAGCGGCGGCCCGGCTCGACCATCACCAGCAGATAGCGGCCGGGGAAGGCGCCCCAGCGCATGCGATGCAGGAGCTTCTTCAGTTCCTCGCTGTGCGGGCCGCGGATGCAGCCGCGGAATTCGCGCGCGAGGTCGGTGCGCTGGGGGTCGAGTACGTAGCGCGCCGCGTTCGGGTCGCTGGTGTGGTCCATCATGGGGTGGGAGGCTTTCTGCCGGTCGGTGGCGGCTGGTTGCGCAGCGCGAGCAGTTCTTCGGCGCGCGCGGGATTGGCATCGATCTCCCCGAGCACGCGCACGAAGTCGCGGCCGCCCTCGATCAGGTCCTGCTCGATGGCGTGGCGCACCATCGCGGTGTCGCGCTGCTGCAGCCCGCGCAGCACGTTCACGTGCTGGTGCTCGGTGTCGTAGGTCGGGTGGCCGTGGGGATAGAGGAAGTTCATCATCGGCCCCACCTGCACCCAGATGCGGTCCAGCAGCTCGGTGAGCTGCGGCATGCCCGAATGGCGGTAGATGCCGAAGTGGAAGTCGAAGTTGTGCTGCAGCGCGGCGCGGTAGTCCTTGGTCTTCTCCGCGCGCACCAGCAGCCGGTGGCTCTCGGTGAGCTGCTTGATGGTGGCGTTGTCGAGCAGGGGCACGGCACGCTCGGCCGCCAGCGGCTCGAGCGCGAGGCGGATGTCGCGCAGCTCGAGGTACTCGGCCAGCGTGAGCTGGCGCACACGGATGAAGTAGCCCTCCTTCATCTCGAGCGCACGGTCGCGCACGAGCTGGATCAGGGCTTCGCGCACCGGCGTCTCGCTGGTGCCCATGGTCTTGGCCAGCTCGCGGATCTTCAGGCGCTGGCCCGGCTGGAAGGTGGCCGACATCAGCTGCTCGCGCAGGTGCTCGTAGATCTGGCTCGCCAGATTGGTGCGTTCGACCACGTTGATGACCGGGGTTGCCATGGGCTTCTCTCTCCTTGATTGCGTGTGTGCCGGGAATCGCGCGGCGGCGTATTGTGGCCCTGCCGTGGCCCCGCGAGCGGCACTCACGCGATCGGGATCAGCGTCCCAGCCAGGCGATCCAGCGGTCGCGCAGCATCTGGCGGTTATTGCCGATCCACTCGTAGTCGGCCACGATCAGCTTGTCGAAGTTCTCGGCCGAGGTCGCGAGCATGGCGCGGCGCTCGGGCGGGAACAGGCTCGCAGTCTTGCCGTTGCCGGTGTCGTAGTTCACGGCATTGACGAAGTTCACGTGCTGCTCGGGTGCCGAGGCATAGAAGAAGTCGAGGTACGCCATGGCCGCCTTCGGATGCGGCGCGCCCTTGGGGATCGACATGTAGCCGACGTCGCGCACGGCGCCGTCCCACGACACGGCGATCGGCACCTTGGCGTTCATCAGCGAGATCAGACGGCCCGAGTAGCCCATGCTCATGACCACTTCCTTGTTGCGCATGATCTGCTGCAGCTGGTCGCCGCTCTTCCACCAGACGGCGACGTTGGGGCGCAGCTTGTCGAGCTTCTTGTAGGCGCGGTCGAGGTCGAGCGGGAACAGCTTGTCGGGCGCGACGCCGTCGGCCAGCAGCGCCGCCACCGGCACCCACCATTCGCGGTCGCCGGTATCGGGCAGGCCGCGCGGGCCGGGGAACTTGGCCGTGTCCCAGAAGTCGGCCCAGGTCTTGGGCACGTTGGCGCCCTTGAAGGCCTCGGTGCTGTAGCCGATCTGCATGCCGCCCACGGTGCGCATCACGCCGTAGGTGGTGCAGGCGCCCTTCACGCCGTTGGCGGTGACGTTGGGCAGCTTGCTGCAGTCGATGGCCTGCAGCAGCTCCTTCTTCTGCACCAGGTCGGGCGGGGTGGCGGTCACGATGTCGAACTCCATGCCGCCGCTGCGCGACATGGCCTGCACCTTGGCCCACTGGTCGGGCACCTCGATGGCGGCGGGCACCACCTCCACGCCCTTGGCCTTGGAGAACGGGGTGTAGAAGTACTGCACCAGCGTCTTCTCCATCAGGCCGCCGGTGGTGGCGATCACGAGCTCCTTCTCGAGCCCCTGCGCCGAGGCACCGGTGAACGCCGCGCAGGCGAGCAGCGCGAGGGCGGCACCCTTGCTTCGAGCCAGACATTTCATCATCGCGAACTCCTTGTGAGTGAGGACCAGGAAAAAAGAGGGGCGCTCATTCGGCGCGGCGCCGGCGCTCGAGCACGCGCAGCAGCGCCACGGCGATCAGCACCGCGATCGACAACAGCGTGAGCAGGGTGGCGATGGCCGGGATCACGGGCGTGAGGTTCTGCTCGATGTCCTCGAACATGCGCCGCGGCAGCGTGCGCTGGCGCACGCTCGAGACGAAGAACGAGACCACGGGCTCGTCGAAGGAAATGATGAAGGCGAACAGCGCGCCGCTCAGCAGGCCCGGCACGATCAGCGGCAGGGTCACGTGGAAGAAGGCGCGCGCGCGGCTCGCGCCGCAGCTCATGGCGGCCGACTCGAGGTCGGGGTCGACGCGCGACAGCGCGGCCGAGACGGTGAACACCACGAAGGGCAGCGCCAACACCGTGTGCGCCGCCACGAAGCCGGCCAGCGAACCGACCACGCCCAGGCGCTGGTAGAACAGATAGCAGGCCACCGCCACCGCGATGTGCGGCGCGATCACCGGGCCGATCACCATCAGCTGCGTGGCCGAGCGGAAGCGCTCGGTGCCGCGCACGATGGCGTACGACACCATGGTGCCGATGACCACCGAGCAGACCATGGTCAGCGCGGCCACCTGCAGGCTCAGCAACGCCGCCTTCTGCCACTGCGGATCGCCGAAGAACTCCTGGTACCAGTGCAGCGTGAAGCCGCTGGGCGGGAACTCCAGGAAGTCGGCCGGGCTGAAGGACATCGGCACGATGATCAGCGTGGGCACCATGATGAACAGCACCACCAGCCAGACGTAGGCGCGCAGCGAGAAGGCGCCGAGGTCGAAGGGCGCGCGGTGGCGCACGGAGTTCTCGTTCTTGCTCATGCGCCGCCTCCGATCAGCCGGTTGAAGCTCACGGCCTTGTTGAAGACCATGGTCAGCGTGGCCACCACCACCATCAGCACGCCGATCAGCGCGGCCGCGAAGGGCCAGTCGAGCATCTCGCGCACCTGCTGCGAGACCAGCGTGGCGATCATCAGCTCCTGCGGGCTGCCGACCAGCGCCGGCGTGACGAAGAAGCCCAGCGCCGAGAGGAAGACCATCAGGCAGCCGCTCCACACGCCCGCGCGGCTCATCGGCAGCAGCACCTCGAAGAAGGCGCGCCGTCGGTTGGCGCCGAGCATGGCGGCCGCGCGCATGTAGTCGTCGGGGATGTTCTTGAGCGCCGAGTAGATCGGCAGGATCAGGAAAGGCAGCAGCACGTGCGCCATCGCGAGCACCACCGCGCCCTCGGTGTAGAGCAGCTTCACGGGCTCGCCCGTGAGGCCCAGCCACTGCAGCGCGTTGTTGACGATGCCGTCGCGGCGCAGCAGCACGATCCAGGCCGCCGTGCGCACCAGCACGCTGGACCACAGCGGCAGCAGCACGCAGGCCGTGAGCAGCGCGGCCACCGCGCCCTTCACGCGCGTCATCATGTAGGCGATGGGAAAGCCCAGCACCAGCGCGAGCACGGTGGTCAGCAGGCTGATCCAGCCGGTGCGCAGCATCACGCGCACGTAGACCGGGTTGTCGAACACGCGCGCGTAGTTCGCGAGCGTGGGATGCGGCTCGAGCACGCTGAGCGACAGCAGGCTCAGCAGCGGATAGAGGAACACCAGCAGCAGCAGCGCGAAGAAGGGCGCGAGCAGCACGGCCGAGGCCGCCACGCTGAGCTGCCGGCCGCCGAGCCACAGGCGCGAGAACGCCGAGGGCGAGGCCGCGATGGCGGGCACGGTCGCCGTGCTCATGCCGCGGCCACCTCTTCGCCATAGATGCGCAGCGCATCGGCCGGCCACAGCAGGCCGACGCGGTCGCCGGCCGCGAGCGCGACGCGGCTCGGGTCGGGCAGCCGCGCGCGCAGCTCGGTGCCGTCGGACAGCTGCGCGATGCACAGCACGGTGGAGCCGCTGTAGATCACGCCGCTCACGGTGGCGCGCAGCGCGGCCGGATCCTCGGGGCTGCCGATCACGATCTGCTCGGGGCGCAGCGCGGCCACGGCACGGCCGCCGGCGGCGACGCGGCCCACCAGCGCATCGGTGCGCACCTCGCGCGGGCTCGCGCCGCCGGGCAGCTGCACCAGCGCGCCCTGGGTGCGCAGCGGGCCGATCTCGGCCGGCATGAAGTTGGTCTCGCCGATGAAGCCCGCGACGAAACGCGTGCGCGGCCGCTCGTACAGCGCCTTGGGCGCGTCGAGCTGCTGGATGCGGCCCTGGTTGAGGATCGCCACGCGGTCGGCCATGGTCAGCGCCTCGCCCTGATCGTGCGTGACGAAGACCACCGTGATGCCGAGCTGCGACTGCAGCCGCTTGATCTCGAGCTGCATCTCCTCGCGCAGGTTCTTGTCGAGCGCGCTCAGCGGCTCGTCCATCAGCAGCACCTTCGGCTTGTAGACGATGGCGCGCGCCAGCGCCACGCGCTGCTGCTGGCCGCCCGAGAGCTGCGCCGGCATGCGCTTGCCGTAGCCTTCGAGCCGCACCGTGGCCAGCGCCTGCTCGGCCAGGCGGTGCCGCTCGGCGCGCGCCACGCCGCGCATCTTGAGGCCGAAGGCCACGTTGTCGAGCACCGAGAGATGCGGGAACAGCGTGTACTTCTGGAACACCATGCCGAGGTTGCGCTGGCTCGCGGGCAGGTAGGTGACGTCGCGGCCGTCGATGGCGATGCTGCCCGCATCGGGCAGCTCGAAGCCCGCGATGCTCATGAGGATCGAGGTCTTGCCCGAGCCGCTGGGCCCGAGCAGCGCGAGGAATTCGCCGGGCTGCACGCTCAGCGACACATCGTCGACCGCGCGCACCGCACCGAAGCGCTTGGCGAGGCCGCGGATCTCGATGCCGGTACCGCCGACGCGTTCGGAGCCCGCAACGGGCGGTTGGGTTGCCGTGGATGCCATGCTGCGGATTCCTCTTCGTGCGTGCGGGAGATGGGGACGTCAGCGCCGGCCGAAGCGCGCTGCGACGGCGGCGAAGGCCGCGTCGGTGGCCTGCAAGGCCTGGTCGATGTCTTGCACGGTGTGTGCCAGCGACAGGAACATGTTGTGCTTC
>NZ_JBMDKG010000067.1:0-41696 GCF_057809595.1 Variovorax sp. FG153 | reverse complement strand
TGCTGCGCGCGGGCGCCTTGCATCCAGCCCCTTTGCGGGGCAACGCGACCCCTTGGATAGTGTGAACAGGCCCTAGTGCCCTCAGCCTGCGCCATAGGCCGGTTGCGGAAATTCCAGTTCGACGCGCCGGCACGCGCGCGGGAAGATCGTGGCCACCGAACGCCACGAAGGAGCCCGCGATGCACCTCTCCCCGCCATTCCCCCACCGCGCCCTGCGCGCGATGCTCCTCGCGGTCGCGTTCGCCGCGGCCGCCAGTGCCTCGGCGCGCGACACGGCCGTGGCGGTCACGCCCGAACAGCGCTTCCAGCTCGCGCTCGAGGCCCAGTCCGCGCGCGACTACCGTTCGATGATGTCGCTGCTGCGCGAGGCCGGCGCCTCGGGCCACCGCGAGGCGCAGGAGATGCTCGGCGTGGTGCTGCTGGCCGGGCCGCTGCTGTACGGCAACGGCGTGCCCGCCGACCGCTGCGAGGCCCGCCACTGGGCGCGCGAGGCGGCGCGCCAGGGCAGCGAGGTCGGCCAGCACCAGCTGCACCTGCTCAACCGCGCGCGCAACGCGCCCATGGGCAGGGAGGCCTGCGATGCGCAGCGTTCCTGAGTTCGCGCGCGGGCTGCTCGCGCGGCACGGCGCGGTGGGCCTGCTGCAGGCCTGGCGCATGCTGCTCGCGGCGGTCGCGGTGGCGGCCTTCGCGGCATCGGTCGATGCGGGCAGCGACGAAGCACCGGCCGCCACCTGCACGACGGGCGACTGCGTCCGGACCGCGGCCTGCGAGCATCCGTCGCGCTAGCGATCCGCGTCGAGGCACGGGGGCGACAATGGGGCACGCCCCACTCGCCGCCCCCGCATGTCCTCCACCACGATCCTCTCCGTCTTCGCCCACCGGCCGATCGACGGCCTGCTCGAGAACCACGCGGCCTATGCGGCGCGCTGGGGCTACGCGCACGAGGCCAGGGACAGCCTGCACGTGTTCGGCGACCGGCAGGCCGAGCTCTACAAGTACCACGCGATCTATGGCGCCCTGCTCGCGCTGCCCGAAGGCGGGCTGCTGCTGGTGCTCGACGAGTTCTCGGTGGTCTACGGCCGGCAGAAGCTCGAGGACGTGGCGCTGGGCCATGACTTCGTGGTCGTGTCGCAGGAACCCGGCGCCGGCCTGCCCACATCGAGCGGGATGATCCTGCGCAACACCGCCGAGGTCCGCGAGCGGCTGCGGCTGCTGGTGTTCCGTCTGTCGGTGAGCGTGGCGGGCGACCCGGACACGCTGGGCAAGTCCGCCGGCGAGCACCTGGGCGAGGCCTTCGCCGTGCATCCGCTCGAGAACCGCCTGGCCAACGGCTACTACAGCAGCATCCAGGCCGTCTGGGACGGCGGCGGCCGCGTCGCCATCGACCAGTTGCCGAAGGTGGTGCCGCTGGTCGCGCATGCCGCGCCGCGCTGGGAACGCCAGCATGGCGTGTGGCTGCCGACCTATGGCTACGACTTCCGCTACGTCAGCGTGCTGCTCGAGCAGGCGCGGGCCTTCGAGGAGGAACGGCCGCTCGACCTGCCGGCGCAGTGGGAGCAGGCCGCGCAGGAGGCACGGGGAGGCGAGTTGCACCTGAACCCGCAGGCGAAGATCGCCTTCGTCTCGTTCTACGACGCCAAGGTCGCGGGCTACGGCCGTATCCACGAAGACAACCTCGCGCGCTACTGCGAGCGCCACGGCTATGCCCATCACCTCTATCGCGAGCTGCCGGCCTTCGTGCCGGCGGGCGTGCAGGCCAACTGGGCCAAGATGCACCTGGTGCGCGAGCATCTGGCGCAGCACGAGCAGCTGTTCTGGATCGACGCCGACATCCTCGCGATCAACCAGCGTCTCGGCGTCGAGGACGTGCTCGGCGCGCGCGACTTCGTGATCGGCATGGACCACAGTGCCTGGCCCGCGAACTCGGGGCTGATGGGCTTCAGGCCCGGGCCGCGCATGCGGCAGTTCGTCGACCATGTCTGCGCGGCCATCGAAGCCGCGCCCGACAAGTCGAACGTCTATGCCGGCGGTGGCGACCAGGCCAGCGTGCTCGCGGGCATGCGCCATTTCGGGTTCGAGAACGCCGAGCACGTGATCGACGCGATCTCGCTCGCGCCGGCGCCGATCTACGCGACCCGCGACAGCCGCTTCGTGCACTTTCCGTCGCAGATCAATGCCTACCGGGCCGAGGCGATGCGGGCCTGGGACCGGTGGAGCCACGAACGCTGAAACCTCAGACGTTCTTCGCAAAGATGATGAAGCCCGTGCGGTCCGCGACCTTGTCGTAGAGCCGCTGCCCCGCGAGATTGGTCTCGTGCGTCTGCCAGTAGACGCGCTTCACGCCGGCCTGCCGTGCGCGCTCGTACACGCCCTCGATCAACTGCCGGCCCACGCCCTGCCCGCGCAGCGAGGGCAGCGTGAACAGGTCCTGCAGATAGCAGGTCGGCTCGATGCGCGTGGTGCTGCGGTGGAACAGGTAGTGCGTGAGGCCGACCAGCCGGCCCTCGTGCTCGGCCACGAGCGCATGCACGGGCTCGTAGGCGTCGAAGAAGCGCTGCCAGGTAGCCTGCGTGATCGCGTCAGGCAAGGCCGTCGGGCCCTCGCGCTCGTAGAAGGCGTTGTAGCCGTCCCACAGCGGCTTCCAGTCGGCGTAGTCGTCGCGCGTGGGCGGGCGGATCACGAGGGTCGGGTTCATGGCGTGTGCAATGGCGCGGGTGCGCGTCGGGCGAAAAGCCGGCATTGCAACACGAACGGGCTGGGGCGCGGCTAAGGATTCGCTGAAGACGTCACGCTCAGGAAGAATTCCTCGAGTGCCGCTGCCGGCAGGTGGCCGCGCAGCCCGATCGCGACCACCGCCGCGCCTTCGGCATCGAGCGGCGCGGCAGCCCGCCGCAGCATGCCGTGGCGGCCCGCGTACTGGACTTCGGACCAGGTCTCGACACCGCCCTCGGCCTCGATCTTCAGCAGGCCCTTGAGCCGCAGCACGCCGGGCGGCATCGCGCGCATCCAGGAGCGCAAGGCCTCGGGCGCGAACGTGGCCGAAGGCCGGGCGCTCCAGGTCGCGAACTGCGCACCGTGGTCGGCGTGATGGCCATGATCATGGTCGCAGCCCGGCACATCGCAATGCGCATGCGGCCTTGCCTGCCCATGCAACCCCGAGGCCAGCGCGAGCGGCAGCTCGGACTGCGTGGTCGCGACTCGCGGCGTGCCCGGCGCGGTCGCGTCGAGCCAGGCCGTGGCCGCGGCCAGCGCGGCATCGTCCGCGATGTCCGTCTTGTTGAGCACCACGAGGTCGGCCGACTTCGCCTGCCGCGCCAGCGTGTCGGCCAGCAGCGGATCGCGCGACTGCGCGGCGACCGCGCTCGCATCGACCAGCACCAGCACGGCCTGCAGGCTCAGCTCGGGCGCGGCCATGCCGATCTGCGCGATGCGCCAGGGGTCGGAGACGCCGCTGGCCTCGATCACCACCGCGTCGAACGGCGGCTGGGCGTCGATCGTGCCCTGCAGCGCGCGCCCGAGGTCGTCGCCGATCTGGCAGCAGACGCAGCCGTTGGTGAGCGCGACGGTGTCGCCATGGCGCGCGGCGATCAGGCCGGCATCGATGTTGAGCGCGCCGAAGTCGTTGACCAGCACCGCCATGCGCAGGCCCTCGGCCTCGGCCAGCCAGCGGTTGAGCAGCGTGGTCTTGCCGGCGCCGAGGAAGCCGCCGACGACCGTGAGCGGCAGGCGCTGCGCCGTCATCGCGGTCATCGCGCCCTCATGCCTCGAACACGCGGCCCGACAGCACCGTGCCCCAGACGCGCAGGTCCTTGAGCCGCATCGGGTCGATGGCCAGCGGATCCTCCTCGAGCACGCAGAAGTCGGCGCGCTTGCCGCATTCGATGCTGCCGATCTCGCCATCGAGCTTGAGGGTCCAGGCCGCGCCCAGCGTGATGGCGCGCAGTGCCTGTTCGACGGTGATGCGCTCGGCCGCGCCGAGCACGCGGCCCTTGGGCGTGACGCGGTTGACCGCGCACCAGGCGGTGAACAACGGCCCGAGCGGCGTGACCGGCGCGTCGGAATGGATCGCCAGCGGCACGCCCGCGGCGAGCGCGCTGCCGCAGGCATCGAGCCGGTTGGCGCGGTCGGGGCCCATGGTCATCTCGTAGTGCTGGTCGCCCCAGTACCAGATGTGGTTGGCGAACAGGTTGGCGCACAGGCCCAGCGCGGCCATGCGGCGGAACAGCGGCGCGTCGATCATCTGGCCGTGCTGCAGCGTGTGGCGGTGGTCGGGGCGCGGCGCGCGCGCGAGCACACGGCCGATGGCGTCGATCGCGACCTCGCTGGCCTCGTCGCCGTTGGTGTGGGTGTGGATGGTGAGGCCGGCGCGGTGGTAGGTCTCGAAGTCGGCCTCGTACTGCGCGGGCGCGGTCACCCAGATGCCGTTGGGCGCGCCGTTGAAATGGCCGGGCCAGCGCAGCCGCGCCGAGAAGCCCTGGATCGAGCCGTCGAGCATCATTTTCACGAGGCCATAGCGCAGCCGGTCGGTGTTGCGCGGCATCAGCGCCTTCACGTGCTCCGCGCCCTGCGCCGCGCCGTGCGTGCCGTGGAAGGCCTGGAACGCGGGCAGGATGCGCACCGCGAAATCCTCGGCGCCGGTGGCGCGCTCGAGCACGCCGCAGTCCTCCTCGGTGAGCTTGTTGACCAGGTCGGTGGCGGTGGTCACGCCCTGCATGCAGGCCAGCCGCGCGAAGGAGCGCACGCCGGCCTCGGTCATCGGCGCCAGCAGGCCTGCATTGCCGATCCTGCGCAGCACCAGGAACATCGCGGCCGGCTCCTGCAGCTCGCCGGTGGGCTCGCCCTCGGCCGGCCCGGCGGCGAACTTGACCACGCCCTCGACCTCGTTGTCGCGCGTGATGTCGGCGATGCGCAGCATCGCGCTGTTGACGTTCATCAGGTGGCCGTTGGCATGGCCGATGACGATCGGCCGCGTGGCGCTCGCGCGGTCGACGTGTTCCACCGTCATGCGCTCGCCGCCGAAGTAGATCGGATCGAAGCCCCAGGCCACCAGCGGCTCGGACTCGGGCCGGCCCTCGGCCTGCATGCGCGCGGCGATCTCGGCCAGCCGCGCGACCACGGCCTCCATCGAGCGCAGGCCGCTCCAGACCTTGCCCTGCGGATCGCGCCGGTCGAACCAGCCGAGATACGCCCAGTCCCACATGCTGCCTTCCTTGAGGTGGCAGTGGCCCTCGACCAGCCCCGGCATCAGCACCTTGGACGCGAAGCGCTCGTCGAGCGCGAAGTCGCCCCAGGCGCGCATGTCGTCGAGCGAGCCGACCGCGAGCACGCGCCCGTCGCGCACCGCGACATGGGTGGCCTCGGGCTGCATCGGGTTCATCGTGAGGATCTTGCGGGCGCTGTAGACGGTGGTGGCGGTCATGGGTTCGGGAAGGAGGATGGACGGGGCGCGACGCGATGTTCGCGCGGATTCAATCGGCTTGCAGGCGCAGGGGCGGCAGCGGCTGGCCGTCGGCCAGCCCGACGCGGCGGCAGCGCACCCAGTGGCCGGGCACCACCTCGCGCAGCGGCGGCGGCTCGGCCGCGCAGGCCGGCTCGGCCACCGGGCAGCGGCCGGCGAAGCGGCAGCCATGCGGCGGATCGATCGGGCTCGGCGGATCGCCCGTGAGCTTGATGCGGCCCGCGGCGCGGCGCCGGCCGCCGCCCACGGTGGGCACGGCCGACATCAGCGCCACGCTGTAGGGATGCAGCGGCTGCGCGAAGAAGGCGCGCCGCGGCGCGCGCTCCACGATCTGGCCCAGGTACATCACGGCGATGTCGTCGCAGATGTGCTCGACCACCGCCATGTCGTGCGAGATGAACAGGTAGGTCAGGCCCAGTTCGCGCTGCAGCCGCGCGAGCAGGTTGAGGATCTGGGCGCGGATCGCGATGTCGAGCGCCGACACCGGCTCGTCGCAGACCACGAGCTCGGGGTTGGTGGCGAGCGCGCGCGCGATGTTGATGCGCTGGCGCTGGCCGCCCGAGAACTGGTGCGGAAACAGCTGCTGCTGCTCGGGCCGCAGGCCCACGGCCTCGAACAGCTCGGCCACGCGGCGCGTGCGCTGCTCGGGCGTGCCCACCTGCATCAGGTCGAGCGGCGCGCGCACCGCAGCACCGGCGCGCTCGCGCGGGTTGAGCGAGGAGAACGGGTCCTGGAAGATGATCTGCATGCGCGTGCGCGAACGGCGCAGCGCCTCGCCCTCGAGCGCGCCGAGGTCGGTGTCGCCGAGCCGGATGCGGCCACCGGTCAGCGGCGACAGCCGCATCACGGCGAGCGCGGTGGTGGTCTTGCCCGAGCCAGACTCGCCGACCACGGCGAGCGTGCGGCCGCGGCGGATCTCGAAGGACACGCCGTCCACCGCCTTCACCACCTCGGGCTTGCGACCCCAGCCGGCCCTGGCGCGCGGGAAGTGCACCTGCAGGTCGTCGACCGCGAGCAGCGTGTCCGCCGGTTCGATCAGGCTCATGCCGCCTCCTCCGCCAGCGCCTCGGCATGCAGCCAGCAGGCCGCGCCGTGCGAGCTGCCGCCATCGCCCTCGCCGGCCAGCGCGAACATCGGCGGCACCTCGTGCGCGCAGCGCGGCATGGCATGGCGGCAGCGCTCGCGGAAGGCGCAGCCGCTGCCCAGTTCCCAGATCGAGGGCACGACGCCGGGGATCTCGGCCAGGTCCTCGCGCGTGTCGTCGTCGAAGGCCGCGCTGCTGCCGAGCTCGGGCAGGCAGTCGATCAGGCCGCGCGTGTAGGGATGGCCGGGCGCGGACAGCACCTGGTCGGCGCTGCCCTGCTCGATCACGCGGCCCGCGTACATCACCATCACGCGGTCGGCCATCTCGGCCACCGCGCCCATGTCGTGCGTGATCAGCAGGATCGCCGTGCCCTTCTCGCGCTGCAGCTCGCGCAGCAGGTCGAAGATCTGCGCCTGCACCGTCACGTCGAGCGCGGTGGTGGGCTCGTCGGCGATCAGGATGTCGGGCCGGCAGGCCAGCGCCATCGCGATCATCACGCGCTGGCGCATGCCGCCAGAGAGCTGGTGCGGATACTCGTCCACGCGCCGCTCGGGCGCCGGGATGCCGACCTGGCGCAGCATCTCGATGGCGCGTTCGCGCGCGGCCTGCGCATCGAGGCCCGCATGCAGCCGCAGCGATTCGCCGATCTGGTCGCCCACGCTGAACACCGGATTCAGCGAGGTCATCGGTTCCTGGAAGATCATCGAGATGCGGTTGCCGCGCACCTCGCGCATGCGCGCGTCGGTGGCGCGGACCAGGTCCTCGCCCTGGAACAGTACGCGGCCGTCGCGGATGCGCCCTGGCGGCGAGGGAATGAGCCGCAGCAGCGCGAGCGCGGTCATGCTCTTGCCGCAGCCCGACTCGCCGACCACGCACAGCGTCTCGCCGGCGCGCAGCTCGAAGTCCACGCCGTTGAGCACCAGCGCCTGGCCGCGCCGGGTCCGGAATTCGACGTGCAGGTCCTGCACGCGCAGCAGTGGCTCGCTCATCTCAGCGCTCCCTCAGCTTGGGGTTGAGGGCATCGTTGAGCCCGTCGCCGATCAGGCTGACCGCGAGCACGGTGACGAAGATCGCGGCGCCGGGAAAGGCCACGGCCCACCAGCACGACAGCACGTACTGGCGGCTCGAGCCGATCATCAGGCCCCAGCTCATCTGGTTCGGGTCGCCCAGGCCGAGGAAGGACAGGCCGGCCTCGAACAGGATCGCCGCGCCGATCGCCAGGGTGGCCGACACCACCAGCGGCGGCAGCGCATTGGGCAGGATCACCTTCCAGATGATGCGGGCGTCGCGCGCGCCGATGGCGCGCTCGGCGCGCACGAACTCCAGCCCCCGGTACTTGAGGAACTCGGCGCGCGTGAGCCGCGCGGTGCCGGTCCAGCTCACGACGCCGATGGCCAGCGTGACCGTGACCAGCGTGGGCGAGAACAGCGTCACCACCACCATCGCGAACAGCAGCGCGGGCAGCACCTGGAAGAACTCGGTGATCTTCATCAGCACCGCGTCGACCTTGCCGCCGTAGTAGCCGGCGAAGGCGCCCAGCGTGATGCCGATCAGCACCGACAGCAGCGCCGCCACCGCGCCCACCAGCAGGGTGGCGCGGCCGCCGTAGATCAGCGCGGTGAGCACGTCGCGCCCGAGGTAGTCGCTGCCGAGCCAGGCCTCCTCGCTGAACGGCGGCGTGAGCGGCGCGGCCTTGATCTCGAAGGGATCGGCCGGATAGAGCCAGGGCCCGGCGATCGCGACCGCGAGCACGATCAAGAGCAGCACCATGCCGGCGATGGCCGCGGGGTTGCGCAGGAACATGCGCGCGGCCTCGATGCCGGGGTGTTCGGCGCGCGGGCCGGCGGTGGCGCTCGTGCGCGCGGGCGCCACCGGCTTCGCGGCGGGCGCCGGGTCTGGGTCGAGGGTCATCGTGGAGGTCGCATTCATCGGGGAGGCGTCACGCGGTCTTGATGCGCGGATCGATCAGGCGGTAGCAGAGGTCCGTGAGCTGGTTCATCACCACCACCACGATGGAGGAGAACAGCAGCACGCCGAGGATGGTCGGGTAGTCGCGCCGCAGCACCGAGTCGAAGGCCAGGCGGCCGAGCCCCGGCCAGTTGAAGACGGTCTCGACCAGGATCGCGCCCGCGAGCACGTTGCCGAACTGCAGCCCCAGCACCGTCACCACCGGCAGCAGCGCGTTGCGCAGCGCATGCTTGTAAAGCACCACGCGCTCGGCCAGGCCCTTGGCGCGCGCGGTGCGGATGAAGTCGGAGCCGAGCACGTCGAGCATCGACGAACGCGCGAGCCGGCTGTACTGCGCGAGATAGACCAGGCTCAGCGTGATCGTGGGCAGCACCAGGTGGTGCGCGACGTCGAGCACGTCGGCCAGGCCGCCGCCGGTGGCGTCGATGGAGCGCATGCCGGCCACCGGCAGGATCGGGAATACCGAGGCCAGCAGGATCACCAGCATGATGCCGATCCAGAACACCGGCGCCGCGAAACCCACCAGCGACAGCACGGTGATGAACTGCGACAGCAGCCCGTTGGGCCGGCGCGAGGACAGCACGCCGAGCGCCGTGCCGACCACGAAGGCCAGCAGCACCGAACTCAGCACCAGCAGCAAGGTGGCGGGCACGCGCTCGGCGATCATCTGCGTGACCGGCAGGTTGAAGAAGTAGGAATAGCCGAGGTCGCCGCGCAGCACCTTGCCGAGGTAGACGCCGAGCTGCACCGGCAGCGGCCGGTCGAGGCCGTACTGCGTGCGCAGCTCGGCCATGAGCTCGGCCGACATGCCGCCGCTCGCGCCCGCGATGGTCTCGACCGGATCGCCCGGTGCCGCGTGCACCAGCACGAAGTTCAGCACCACCACCGCGAGCACCAGGGCGAGGCCCTGCAGCAGACGCGAGGCGGCGTAGCGAAGCATGCCCATGTGCGCCCTGCCTTACTTGATGTAGACCTCGTCGAGCGGCGACAGCGGTCCCCAGATGGTGGTGGGCACGTTGCCGACCTTCTTGCTGGTGATCGTGTGGTAGGGCACCTGGTTGATGAACTCGATCGGCAGCTCGTCGGTCACGATCTTCTGGAAGGTGGCGTAGTAGGCCTTGCGCTGCGTCGGGTCGGTCAGGCCGCCGGCGGTGTTGAGCAGCTCGTCGACCTTCGGATTGGCATAGGACTGGGTGTTGGTCCAGACGATGGGCTTGATGTTGGTCGACAGGTAGGTGCGGTGCACGCCGATGATCGGATCGCCCCAGTTGAAGACCGCGTCCATCGACATGTCGAAGTCGTGCGTGGCCAGCCGCTTGGCCCAGGCCGGGAAGTCGGCCGAGGCGCGCACCTCCACCGTGATGCCCACCTTCTTGAGCTGGCCGCGCACGTACTCGGCCACGTTCTTCTGCTGGTCGTCGCCGCCGGGCAGGTAGTCGATGGTGAGCTTGAAGCGCTCGCCGTTGGCGCCGGCCTTGTAGCCCGCGGCATCGAGCATCTCGCCGGCCTTCTTGAGGTCGAGCGGATAGCGCACCAGGTCGTTGACCGCGAACGGGCTGCTGGCCACCAGCGGGCCGTCGGACACGGTGGCGAAGCCGCCCATCAGCGCCTTGGTGATGAAGTTCTTGTCGATCGAGTGCGCGATGGCCTTGCGCACCTGCAGGTCCGACAGCGGCTTCTTCGCGGTGTTGAAGGCCAGCCAGTTGAGCGGGCCGATGCCGTCGTAGCCCTTGGGCGTGAGCGACACGCGCGGATCGCTGGCGAAGCGCTTGAGGTCGGTGGGCAGGGTCGCGAAGGGCAGCATCTGGATGTCGCCGCGCTCCACGCCGAGCACCAGGCTCGCCATGTCGGGCGTGATGCTCACGATGACCTTGTCGAGGTAGGGCTTGTTGGGCAGGAAGAACTTGTCGAAGCGCTCCATCACGATGCGCTGCGAGGGCTTGAACTCGGTGACGCGGAACGGGCCCGAGCCGACCACGTCGGTGCTGTTGCGCGGATGGTTCTTGAGGTCGGTGCCGTCGCCGTAGATGTGCTTGGGCAGGATCGGGCACAGCGCGGGCGACATCGCGAGCACGATCGCCGGATGCGGCGCGCTCATGCGGATGATGGCGGTGTAGGGATCGGGCGTGTCGACCTTCTCGACCGGGCCCAGCATGGTGGTGAAGGGATGGTTGGCCTTGATGGCCATGATCGAGAACGCGACGTCGGCCGAGGTGATGGGCTTGCCGTCGTGGAACACGGCGTTCTTGCGCAGGTTGAGCGTGAGCGACTTCGCGTCGTCGGCGAGCTTCCACGATTCGGCCAGGTAGGGCTGCGGGTTCCACTTGTCGTCGAAGCGCAGCGGGCTCGCGAAGATCTGCGCCGAGGGCAGCGCAGTGGCGATGCCCGACTGCACGGCGCCGTTGAGGTGGCGCGGCGTCTGCGTGCTGCCGATCACCAGCGTGCCGCCACGCTTGGGTTCTTGCGCGGCGGCGGGCAGGGAGCACAGCGCGAGCGCGGCCAGCGAGGCCGCCGACAACAGGGTGACACGGCGCGTGAAGCGGGAGAGCGGAAACGGCATGCGGGACCTCTGGATGGCTACTCGAAGATGAAGCGGCGCGCGGTGCGGCGCCGACGAGATCGACGATAGGCCCGCGAGCAGGTGCCACGAAGAGCCACGTGGCACCGATCCGCAGGGCCAGACGCTGCGGGTTTGCCCCGTTGTGCGGCGTGCGATGCGCCGTTTGCGGGAAGGCGCACCGGATGCGGGAGCGCGATGGCGCTCGCGCGCTACTTCTCGTCCTTGAGCCAGTACCACTTGTAGAGCATGCGCTGGCCCATGCGGCGGAACGGCGCGAAGGCCTGCGACTCGACCAGGCCCATCACGTTGGGGAAGGGCAGCGGCGAGTCGTAGATCGGCAGCTCGAACACCTCGCGGCCCGCATCGCGGCCCGCGATGCGCTCGGCCAGGCGCTTGCCGGCCCAGGTCGAGAACGAGACGCCATTGCCGCCATAGCCCACCGCGTACCAGATCTTCTTCGACGCATCGGGCTGCGTGATGCGCGGCATCATGTCGTGGCTCATGTCGACCCAGCCCCACCACGAGTGGTCGATGCGGATGTTGGCGAGCGGCGGGAACTTGCGCGCGATCGCGTCGGTGAGCAGCTTCAGGTGCACCGGTGCCTCGGCATCGGCGCCGCTGACCGAGCTGCGGCTGCCGATCTGCAGCCGGTTGCCCTCGAGCAGCCGGTAGTAGAAGCGCAGCGTGCGCGTGTCGGTGAGGAAGGTCTTGGAGCGGAAGTTGGTGGCCTTGAGCTCGGCCTCGGTGAGCTCGCGCGTGACCACCGAGTTCGAGAGGATCGGCATCACGCGGTTCTTCAGCAGCGGGCTCAGCGCCTGGCCCGTGTAGCCGCCGGTGCACACCGCCACGCGGCGCGCGCGCACCGTGCCGCCGGGCGTGCGCAGGTGGTGCACGCCGTCGATGGTCTGCCAGCCCTGCACCGGGCTCGAGGTGTGGACCTTCACGCCGAGCGCGCGTGCGCGCCGCAGCAGGCCGAAGGTGAACTTCAGCGGATGGATCCCCACGCCCTCGGCCTCGAACATCGCGCCCACGGTCTCGCGCTCGTCGCAGTAGTCGCTGCGCACTTCCTCGGCGCTCATCATGCGCGTGGCATAGCCGAAGGTGTCGCGCATCAGCGCGGCCTCGGCGGCGAGCACCGGCAGCTTCTCGCGGCGGTGCGCGAGGTAGAGATGGCCGCCGTCGAAGGCATCGCAGTCGATCTGCTGCGTGAGCGCCTTGAAGTTCTCGAAGCCCGCGCGGATCTCGGCGTCGAGCTTCTTCGCGGTATCGAGGCCCCAGCGCGCGATCCACTGCGAGCGCTTGAGGCGGCCGCTGGCGTTCTGGCCCTGGCCGCCGCTGCGGCTCGAGCAGCCCCAGGCCGCCTGGTTGGCCTCGAGCACGGTGGCGCGGATGCCGTGCTCCTGCGCGAGGTAGAGCGCGGTCGACATGCCGGTGGCGCCCGAGCCCACGATCGCCACGTCGACGTCGATGTCCTGCACCAGCGGGCCGTCGTCCTCGGGCGGCGTGCCCGCGCTCGCAACCCACCAGGTGGGCGCATAGGCGCGGCCGGCGCCGGGGTCGGGCGCGAGCAGCGGGTCGTAGCGCGGGTCGTAGGGCCGCGAGGGCGTGGCGGGCACGGGCTCGGCGGAAGCGAAGTGCGTGGCGGTACCGGTCGTCATGGCCTTGTCTACTTGGCCGCGGGCAGGTTCGGCCTTGCCTTGCGGAACACGTTCTTGAGCTGGATCTTCCCGTCCTTGAAGGTGAAGACGTCGATGCCATCGGTCTCGATGCGGCTGCCGTCGGCGGCGGTGCCGGTGAAGGTCCACTGCGAGGTGCCGAAGTCGCCGTGCACGAAATGCACGCCGTCGATCCACTGCGCGTCGGGCACGGCCTGCCAGGCGGCCGCGAAGGCCTTGCGCACGGCCTCGGTGCCCGTGTGGCGGGTGCCGCAGGCATCGGGGCCGGCGGCGGTCTGGAACACGCAGTCGTCGCTCATGAAGCTCATCAGCGCATCGATGTCGTGGCAGTTCCAGGCCGCGCTGAAGGCGGCGAGGGTGTCGGTGGTCACGGGCGGGAAAGAAGAGGACATGGCGCTCGGATTGAAGTCTTTGGGGAATGAATGGAGCCGAGGGTAGGCAGCGGGCGGGACGCGCGATAGGGCCAGATGCGGGGATTCGACCGAGCCAGAGCGCACCGGCATGCGCGCTCGCCAGAGGCCTGCCCTAAACTGCGGCGACCATGGCAAGCCATCCCCGAGCCACCCAGTGGGCGCAGCTCTTCGCGCTGCCCGACCAGCCCGCGCTGCCGCTGCAGGCGCGGCTGCGCGCCGCGGTGGTGCAGGCCATCCTCGAGGACCACCTGAGCCCGGGCGCGTCGCTGCCCTCCTCGCGCGAGCTCGCGGTGCTGCTGGGCCTGAGCCGCAACACCGTGACCTCGGCCTACCTGCAGCTGATCGACGAGGGCTTTCTCGAGGCGCGTCCGCGCAGTGGCGTGTTCGTGGCGCGCAATGCGCGCCCGCCCGCGGCGGCACCGGCCGAACCGCTGGTGGGGCGCAGCGGGCAGTCGGGCCAGCCGCCCGACTGGTCGCAGCGCGTGCTGCGCTCGCTGGTGGACCAGCCCACGCTGTCCAAGCCCGAGCGCTGGCGCGACTATCCCTATCCCTTCGTCTACGGCCAGCACGACCCGCTGCTGTTTCCGACCGAGGACTTCCGCGAGTGCTGCGCGCGCAGCCTGGCGCGCTCGCAGCTGCAGCACTGGACGCCCGACTTCGAGACCGACGACGTGCCCGACCTGATCGAGCAGATCCGCACGCGCCTGCTGCCCAAGCGCGGCGTGTTCGCGCTCAAGGAGGAGATCATCGTCACGCTCGGCGCGCAGCATGCCTACTACCTGCTGGCCGACACGCTGTTCGACACCCACACGCGCGTGGGCCTCGAGGAGCCCGGCCATCCGCATGCGCGCAACAGCTTCTCGCTGCGCCAGCCCAGGTGGGTGGAGGTGGCGGTGGATGAAGACGGGCTGGTGGTCGATGCGCTGCCCGCGGCCGACTACCTGTTCGTCACGCCTTCGCACCAGAGCCCGACCACCGCCACGCTGAGCCTGGAGCGCCGCCAATGGCTGCTGCGCAAGGCCGAGCTGCAGGACTTCGTGATCATCGAGGACGACTACGAGGCCGAGAACCTCTACGAGGGCACGCCGATGCCGGCGCTCAAGAGCCTGGACAAGACCGGGCGCGTGATCTACGTGGGCTCGGTGTCGAAGAGCCTGTCGCCCGCGTTGCGGCTGGGCTTCATCGTGGCGCCGCGCGCGCTGATCAAGGAGCTGCGCGCCATCCGCCATGCGATGGTGCGGCATCCGAGCGCGTTCCTGCAGCATGCCTATGCGCTGTTCCTCTCGCTGGGCCATCACGAGTCGCATGCGCGGCGCGTGAACCATGCGATGCAGGAACGGCTCGCGCTCGCGGCGCAGGCGCTGCGCGACCACCTGCCCGATTTCGAGTTCAGGCTGCCGCAGGGCGGCGCGTCGCTGTGGGTGCGCGCGCCGGCCTGGGTCGACGCGGGCGAGCTGTCGCTGATGGCGCGCAGCCACGGCGTGCTGATCGAGGCCGGCGACGTGTTCTTCGCGAAGCCGCCCTATCCGTGTCCGTTCTTCCGGCTGCGGCTGTCGTCGATCCCGGCGGCGCAGATCTCGGCCGGCATTCGCGCGCTGGGGCTGGCGGTGGAAGAACTCGCGGCCGCGCGCGGCGAGCGGCGCCCCGCGGGCGGACGCACGCACTGAGGAAGCGCCCATGAAAAAGGCCGCGACATGCGCGGCCCCGTTGCTGGGCGATCGGCAGCCGGTCAGCTCGGCTCGGGCGTCTTGAACAGCGCCGGGATCTTGCGCTTGCTCTTGATGTTGCTCGACACGCCGGTGCGCGCGGGCGCGGACTTGGCCGCGGCTTCCCAGGCCGGCGCGGCCTCGCTGTTGCTGTTGCCGGGCTCGTAGGGCTTGTCGAAGAAGGGATCGCGGGGCGCCGAGGGCGCGCGATGCGGGCGTCCGCCGCCGCGCCGCGCATCGCTGCCGTAGCCGCGTTCGCGCGGCTGGTCGAGCACGTCGCGCGCGTCGCCGGCCTCGCCCTCTTCGCGCCAGTGGCGGCGGCCGTCGTTGATGCGGCCGCGCGGGCGGTCTTCCTCGAACTCGACCGGCTCGAGCTCGATCTTCTTCTTGATCAGCTTCTCGATGTCGGCCACCAGGCGCGCATCGTTGCCGCCGCTCGCGAAGCTCACGGCCAGGCCCGAGGCGCCGGCGCGGCCCGTGCGGCCGATGCGGTGCACGTAGTCCTCGGCGTTGAACGGGATGTCGAAGTTGAAGACCGCGGGCACGTCCTTGATGTCGAGGCCGCGGGCCGCGACGTCGGTGCACACCAGCAGGTCGACCTCGCCGGCCTTGAAGGCGGCAAGCGCCTTCAGGCGCTCGTCCTGGCTCTTGTCGCCATGCAGCGCCGAGGTGCGCAGGCCGTCGCGCTCGAGCGTGCGCGCGAGCCGGGCGCAGCCCAGCTTGCTGTTGACGAACACGAAGGCCTGGGTGATGCCGCGCTGGCGCACGATCTGCTTGAGCGCGCGGCGCTTGTCGTCGTCGGACACGCTGTAGAAATGCTGCTCGACAGTGGAGGCGGTCTCGTTGGGACGCGCCACCTCGATGGTCACGGGGTTCTGCAGGTAGCTGCCGGCCAGGCGCTTGATCTCGGGCGAGAAGGTGGCCGAGAACAGCAGCGTGGTGCGCTGCTTGGGCAGGTAGCTGAGGATGCGCTGCAGGTCGGGCAGGAAGCCGATGTCGAGCATGCGGTCGGCCTCGTCGAGCACCACGTACTCGACCTGGTTGAGCACCGCGTTCTTGGCCTCGATGTGGTCGAGCAGCCGGCCCGGCGTGGCCACCAGCACCTCGACGCCCTTCTTCAACTCCAGCGTCTGCGGCTTCATGTCGATACCGCCGAACACCACCGTGCTGCGCAGGTTGGTGTACTTGGCATAGAGCTTGATCTGCTGCGCCACCTGGTCGGCGAGTTCGCGCGTGGGCAGCAGCACGAGGGCCCGCACCGGATGCCGCGCGGGCGAGGTGGAGGCGTTCTCGTGCTTGAGCATGCGCTGCAGCAGGGGCAGCGAGAACGCCGCGGTCTTGCCGGTGCCGGTCTGCGCTGCGCCCATCACGTCCTGGCCCGAAAGCACGACCGGAATGGCCTGCTCCTGGATCGGCGTCATGGTCTCGTAGCCCATTTCGGCCACGGCACGCGCCAGCGGAGCCGCCAGCGATAGGTTGGAGAAGGAACTTGTCATTGAGCCCGCTATTGTCGCACTGCCGCAAAAAACGGCAGTGACCGCGCGATGACAACGTCCGCTTTCACGGCATTGCTATTTATTCAATAGCAAACAACGGAGCACTGGCGCGCGGTCCAAGATGTCGCGCTGCCAGGCAATCGTGTGCAACCGTCAGAGGCTGCGCGCGTTGAAGGTGTCGCAGGCCTGCACGCTGCCCGTTTGATAGCCGGTTCCGAACCAGCGCTGGCGCTGCGCGCTGGTACCGTGCGTGAAGCTGTCGGGCACCACCGCGCGCCCCGCGGAGCGCTGCAGGGCGTCGTCGCCGATCTTCTGCGCGGCATTCATCGCGGACTCGATGTCGCCCGGGTCGAGCCACTTCTTCGACTCCTGCGAGTGGTGCGCCCAGATGCCCGCGAAGCAGTCGGCCTGCAGCTCGACGCGCACGCTCATCGCGTTGTTCTGGCTCTGGCTCAGGCGCCGGCGCATGCCGTCGACCTTGGCCGTGATGCCGAGCTCGTCCTGCACGTGATGGCCGACCTCGTGCGCGATCACGTAGGCCTGCGCGAACTCGCCCGGCGCGCCGAGCTGGTTCTTGAGCGTGTCGTAGAAGCCGAGGTCGATGTAGACCTTCTTGTCGCCCGGGCAGTAGAACGGCCCCATGGCCGATTCGCCGGTGCCGCAGGCCGTGGGCGTGGCGCCGCGGAACAGCACGAGGCGCGGCGCGTGGTAGGTACCGCCGTTCTTCTGGAAGATGTCGCTCCAGACCACCTCGGTGTTGCGCAGCACGGTGCTGACGAAGGCGGCCTCGCGGTCGTTGGCCGGCGGCTTGGGCGCCGGGCCCTGTTGCTGCTGCTGCACCGGTGCCGGGCCGCCGCCACCGCTGAGCAGGCTCAGCACGGTGAGCGGATTGATGCCGAAGACCCAGCCCGCGATCAGCGCGACGGCGATGGTGCCGATGCCGATCCCGCGGCCGCCGATGAAGCCGCCGCCACCACCGCCACCCTCGCCGCGGCGGTCTTCCACGTTGTCGGATTGCTCGTTGCCTTCCCATCTCATCGCACGCTCCTTGCCGGCCTCTTGCTGGGGTTTTGGCCGGTGATCGCCGGATGGTAGCGGCCCCGAGGCGCGCCGGGGTAACCGGGCGTCAGCGCAGGCCGCGTGCGCATGGCGGAGGCGCGCTCGAACGCCGGATCAGGTCTTGGGCAGCGTCACGCCGCGCTGGCCCTGGTACTTGCCGCCGCGGTCCTTGTAGCTGGTCTCGCAGACCTCGTCGCTCTCGAAGAACAGCACCTGGGCGCAGCCCTCGCCCGCATAGATCTTGGCCGGCAGCGGCGTGGTGTTGCTGAACTCGAGCGTCACGTAGCCTTCCCATTCGGGCTCGAAGGGCGTGACGTTGACGATGATGCCGCAGCGCGCATAGGTGCTCTTGCCCAGGCAGATGGTCAGCACGTTGCGCGGGATGCGGAAGTACTCGACGGTGCGCGCCAGCGCGAAGCTGTTGGGCGGGATGATGCAGTAGTCGCCGTGCATGTCGACGAAGCTCTTCTCGTCGAAGTTCTTCGGGTCGACCACCGTGCTGTGGATGTTGGTGAAGACCTTGAATTCGGGCGCGCAGCGGATGTCGTAGCCGTAGCTCGAGGTGCCGTAGCTGATGATCTTGTGGCCGTCGGACTCGCGCACCTGGCCGGGCTCGAAGGGCTCGATCATGCCGTGCTGCTCGGCCATGCGCCGGATCCATTTGTCGCTCTTGATGCTCATATGCGGTCGCTGCTGCGGGGGGAACGGGCGCGAATTGTGGCACGGCAGGCAGCGCCGCCCTGCCCCGCCTATCCGGCCTGCGAGATCACCGTGCGCTCGACCAGCCGGTCGTCGCCCAGCACGATCAGCGCGAACAGCAGCTCCTCGAGGCCGCTCGCCCGTGCGGTCTTGCGCTCCAGCAGCGGCGTGGCCTTGGGGTTCAGCACCAGGAAGTCGGCCTCGCAGCCCGGCTGCAGGTTGCCGACCACGCCGTCGAGCCCCAGCGCGCGCGCCGCGCCGCCGGTGTGGCGCCACCAGAGCTCCGAGGGCGCGATGCTCAGGCCGGCCTTGGTCTGGCCCTCGCGGCCCACGTAGTAGGCGGCCATCATGGTGTGGAAGGGGCTGAAGCTGGTGCCGCCGCCGACGTCGCTGGCCAGGCCGTAGGGGTGGCCCACCCGGTCGGCCTTCCCGAAGTCGAAGAAGCCGCTGCCCAGGAACAGGTTGCTGGTCGGGCTCACGGCCGCGGCGGTCTTCGTCTCGCGCAGCAGCGCGCGGTCGGTGTCGTCGAGGTAGATGCAGTGCGCGTAGACGGCGCGCTCGCGCATCAGGCCGAAGCCGGCATAGACGTCGAGGTAGGAACGCGCCTGCGGATACAGCTCGCGCACCCAGGCCACCTCGTCGCGGTTCTCGGCCACGTGCGACTGGATCCAGGTGTCGGCGTACTTCGCGGCCAGCTCGCCGGCGCCGCGCATCTGCGCGTCGGTGCTCGCGGGCGCGAAGCGCGGCGTGATGGCGTAGCCGAGCCGGTCGACGCCGTGCCACTTGCGGATCAGCGCCTCGGAATCGATCAGGCTCTGCTCGGTCCGGTCGCGCACGCCGTCGGGCGAGTTGCGGTCCTGCAGCACCTTGCCGGTGATCATGCGCAGGCCGCGGCGCCGGGCGTCCTCGAAGAAGGCATCGACCGAGGCCACGTGCGAGGTCGCGAAGGTCAGCGAGGTGGTGACGCCGTTGCGCAGCAGTTCGTCGAGGAAGAAGCCGGCCACTTCCTTCGAATGGGCCGGGTCGGCGAAGCGGCTTTCGGCCGGGAAGGTGTAGTTCTCGAGCCAGGGCAGGAGGCCCGGCGAGGGCGAACCGATGATGTCGGTCTGCGGGAAATGGATGTGCATGTCCACGAAGCCCGGCGCGAGGATGCGCCCCGGCAGGTGCGTGGTGTGGACCTCGGGATGGCGCGGCGCCACGGCGGCGTGGCTGCCCGCATCGAGCACGCGCTGGCGGCCGGCGGCATCGGGGCCGACGACCAGCAGGCCGTCTTCGTCAAACTGGGGAAGACCTGCGGCGTCGAAGCGCAGCAGGGAGGCGCGGTAGGCTTTTTTCATCGTGGAGACCGAGCGTAATGCAGCCTCGCGCCGCCGCAATTTCCATGCGCATATGAGCGCTATATGGCGCGCCGCCTGCGGGTTATCCCGAGGCCGGGGCCTGGAAACGGCGAAGCCGGGCCATGGCGGCCCGGCCGGAAAACCCCGATGCCCGCGGTCTCAGGACTTCGCGAGCACCTTGCCGAGCGCGAACACCGAGTTCGGCACGTTGGTCGGGCGGGCGACGCTGGGCGCGGCCTGGCGCGAGGTCGCGTGGCGGACCACCGCGGGCGCCTTGGCCTGGGTCGCGTTGCGCGCGAGCTGCTCGTCCATCAGGTGCTGCAGCGTGACCGAATCGAGGAACTCCACCATGCGGCTGTTGAGCGATGCCCAGAGCTCGTGCGCGGTGCAGCGCACGCCTTCTTCCTCGCTCGCGGAGGCCGAGGACGGCGCCGCTTCGGCGGCATCGACCGCGAACACGATGTCGGCCACCGTGATGCGGGCGGCCTTGCGGCCCAGCGAGTAGCCGCCGCCCGGGCCGCGCGTGGAGGCGACCAGTTCGTGCCGGCGCAGCTTGCTGAACATCTGCTCCAGATAGGACATCGAAATCTTCTGCCGCAGGCTGATGGCAGCCAGCGTGACCGGACCGGTGGTCTGGTGCAGGGCCAGATCGATCATGGCGGTGACCGCAAAGCGGCCCTTGGTGGTGAGACGCATCTCATCTCTCCTTCGTGCTTCTTGTAGACGTGAGGCCATTGCGGCCCCGGGGCGAAGCTTCCTTTGTTGTTATGCGTTCTTCCAGAAACTCGACGCCGGAGTATCGGGCCTCGCGGACCGACTACCGGCAGATCCCGCCATTGTCGGCGAAAGATCTGCCTTTTTGGCACCGGAAAAGCACTGAAGCCTTCCCGAACACCGGCATAGGCCTGTCCGACACGAAAAACGGCATTCGGTTCCCGAACCCGCCGACGGGCGTTCCGCTCAGCGCGCGATCCGCCCCTGCACGCCCTCGGCCAGCCAGTTCATCCGCAGGATCTGCTCGTCGGACAGCTGGCTGCCCTTGGCGATGACGGTGCGGCCCTCGTTGTCGCGCACCTCGGCCGCCACGGCGCGGAACGGCTGCAGCCGGCCGGCCGCGATGTCCTGCTGGCGCGCCAGCACCTCCTGCTGCACGGCCTGGGGCACCCTGGTGCCGAAATCGCCGACCCGGATCATTCCTTCCTTCACGCCGCCCCAGAGGTTGGCGCTCTTCCAGCTGCCGTCGAGCACCGCGCGGGCGCGCTGCGTGTAGTAGCCGCCCCACTGGTGCGTGACCGCGACCACCTGGGCGTCGGGCGCGATCCTGCGCATGTCGGAGTGGTAGGCGATCGCCAGCTTGCCGCGCTCCTGCGCGGCCGCCATCACCGCGGTCGAGCCGGTGTGGAAGGCGATCACGTCCACCGACTGGTTGAACAGGGTCATGGCCGCGTCGCGCTCCTTCGGCGGATCGAACCACTCATCGAGCCAGACCACGCGCACGGTCGCCTTCGGGTTCACCGAGCGCATGCCGAGCGTGAAGGCGTTGATGCCCTGCAGCACCTCGGGGATCGGGAAGCCCGCCACATAGCCCGCGACGTTGCTCTTCGTCATGCGCCCGGCCGCCACGCCGGCCAGGTAGCGGCCCTCGTAGTAGCGCGCGTTGGCGGTCGCCACGTTGGGCGCGGTCTTGTAGCCGGTGATCGACTCGAACTTCACCTCGGGGAAGTCGCGCGCCACCTTGAGCGTGGGCTCCATGTAGCCGAAGCTCGGCGTGAAGATCAGCCGGTGGCCCTGCTGCGCGAGGTCGCGGATCACGCGCTCGGCATCGGCGCCCTCGGCCACGTTCTCGACATAGGTGGTCTTGACGCGGGCGCCGAGCGCCGCTTCCACGGCCTTGCGGCCCTCGTCGTGCTGGCGCACCCAGCCGGCCTCGGTCAGCGGCGTGACGTAGACGAAGCCGATCTTCAGCGGCGGCGCGGGTTGGGGTTGGGAGTGGGCCCGGGAGTGGGCGGACAACAGAAAACAGGCGGTCAGCCACGCCACCAAGGCGCGGCCCGCGAGGTTTTTGTACATGGTGTTCCTCTACATGGCCCCGGAAAAAGAAATCCCCGCGCCGGCCGGGACGCCCGGCGCAGGGGCGGGCATTCTACTTGTCGAAGGCCGGGTCGACCGGCACCCGGTAGCCATTGACCAGCCGGTTGGTCTCGTTGGCCATGCCGACCACGGCCATCAGCTCGGCGAACATCGCCGGCGTCATGCCGGCCTTCTCGGCGCCCGCGTGGTGGCTCGCGATGCAGTAGTTGCAGCCGTTGCTGACGCTCACGGCCAGGTAGACCATCTCCTTGACCACCGGGTCGAGCGCGCCGGGCGCCATCACCTCCTTGAGGCTGGACCAGGTGCGCCGCAAGGTGGCGGGGTCGTTCGCGAGGTACTTCCAGAAGTTGTTGACGTCGGGCACGTTGCGCGTGGCCTTGATGTCGTCGAACACGGCGCGGACCTCGTCCGGGGCGTTCGCGTATTCGATGGGCTGGGGTTTCATGCGGTGTTCTCCTGGGTGTCTGTGGCCGGACGCCCATTAGAGCGAAAGCCGCGCGGCCGCGCCGCCAGCCGTGCACAGCCGCGATGGCTGCCGCCGCCAATCGGCAGGCGCCGGCGCGCGCGGGCGGCGGGACAATCCCGCCACCCCATGACGACCGACGCACAGCCCTCCTCCACCGCCGCGTTCACGCATTCCACCCACTGGCGACGCAACCTGGTCGTCTGCATGTTCGGCTCCTTCACCACCATCGTGGCGATGACGCTGCTGCTGCCCTTCCTGCCGCTGTACGTGGAGCAGCTCGGCGTGAAGGACCATGCGGCGATCGTGCAGTGGTCGGGCGCGGCCTATGGCGCGACCTTCCTCAGCGCGGCGCTGGTGGCGCCGCTGTGGGGCTGGCTGGCCGACCGCTACGGGCGCAAGCCGATGCTGATCCGCGCCAGCCTCGGCATGGCGGTGGCGATGGCGCTGATCGGCGTGGCCGGCAACGTCTGGCAGCTGGTCGGGCTGCGGCTGCTCGCGGGCCTGCTCGGCGGCTATGCCTCGGGCTCGATGGTGCTGGTCGCCACGCAGACGCCCAAGGACCGCACCGGCTGGGCACTGGGCACGATGTCCTCGGCGATCATGGCCGGCAACCTCGTGGGGCCGCTGGTCGGCGGCGCGCTGCCGCCGCTGATCGGCATCCGCGCCACCTTCTTCGCGGCCGGCGCGATCATCTTCGTGGCCTTCCTCGCCACGGCCTTCCTGATCCGCGAGGAGAAGAAACCGCGCGCCGCCACGGCCAAGGGTGGCGACGCCGGCGCCGGCTGGGCCGCGGTGCCCGACAAGGGACCGCTGGTCGCGATGCTGTTCACCGGCATGCTGCTGATGCTCGCCAACATGTCGATCGAGCCGATCATCACGGTCTACGTGGCGACGCTGGTCGAGGACCCGGACCGCGTGACCATGATGGCCGGCTTCGTGATGTCGGCCGCCGCGCTCGGCAGCATCCTGTCGGCCTCGCGGCTGGGCAAGCTGGCCGACCGGGTGGGCCACTGGAACGTGATCGTGGGCTGCCTCGCGGTGTCGGCGCTGCTGCTGATCCCGCAGGCCCTCGTGACCTCGGGCTGGCAGCTCGTGGTGCTGCGCTTCCTGATGGGGCTGTCGCTCGGCGGCCTCCTGCCTTGCATCGCGAGCGTGATCCGCCACAACGTGCCCGAGCGCGTGGCCGGCAACATGCTCGGCTATTCGACCTCGGCCCAGTACACGGGCCAGGTCGCGGGGCCGCTGCTCGGCGGCTTCGTGGGCGGCCACATCGGCATGCGCGCGGTGTTCCTCGGCACCTGCGTGCTGATGGCGGCGGGCGCGGCGTGGAACTGGGCCGCCAAGCGGCGCTGAGCGAGTGGCGATCGCGCGCCCATAAAAAAACCGAGGCGGGGCTTTGGGGCCCGCACCTCGGCAACGCAGTGAAGGTTGGGAGCGGGCCCGTTCGCCGAAGTTCAACCTTTCGTGGCTGTTCCGACGAACGGCGTTCCGCGCCTCACTCGCTCATTCGCTGATCGAACTGGTCTTCAGCGCCGCATCGCCCTGGATCTCGGCTTCGGAGAACGGCACCTTGAGCCACTGCCCGGCGCTGTAGGCACGGGTGTAGTCGGCGTTGTGCGCCGAGGCCGGGTCGTCCGACAGCGAGAAGGTCAGGAAGGTATGGGCTTCCACGCCGCCGGCCGGGAAACGCACGATCTGCATGTAGCTGTTGCCGTTCGGGTCGTTGTCCATGGTGTAGCCGCCCTTGTCGAGCCGGTTGTCCGAGCAGGCAATGGTGAAGTAACCCGGGCCGCCGCAGCCGCCGTACAGCGGGATCTTCTGGCCGCCGCGGGTGGCGAACAGCACGTCGCCGCGCTTGGCATCGGCCGCGAAACCGCTGGCCTGCACCCGCACCGCCGCGGCACCGAGGGCTTCGCGCAGCGCGACGGCGGCGCTGCTCTTGAGGTCGCGCGGCGTGTGGATCGGATCGGCCGGATCGAAGGGCACGTCGTAGAGCGTGGCGGCCGGCAGCAGCGAAGCACGGTTCCAGAACTCGTCCCAGACGTGCGCGCCGCGCGAGGCCACGGTGCCGGTGTTGTCCCAGGCACGCAGCGCGGCGCAGGCGGCACTGACGTCCACCGTCGGTCCGATCGCGTCGCCGGTCGCCGGGTCCTTCGACACCGACACCGTCGGGCCGGTGCACACCATCGCCAGCGCCTGGTCCTTGAACAGCTCGGCCGTCAGCGCGCGGCTGTTGAGCACCATGCGCTTGACCGTGTCGGCGGTCGCGCCCTTGGCGCCGTAGGCGTCGCCGCCGTCGATGCGTCCCTGCGCCAGCAGGTTGCCCATGCGGGTGCGGAAGCTCACGGGGCTGGTGCCGGCCGGGCCCATGATCGGCGGATAGCCGGTCATCGGCGCCTTCGGGTTGGCGAGCCAGTAGCTGTCGTTCATGTTGGCCACGTAGTCGTCGCGCTGCAGGTTCGGCAGGCGCGAGGCACCGATCACGCCCTTTTGCGGCGAGTCGGCGTCGGTCTGCCAGTCGCAGGCGCTGCGCGAGCCGTCGAACACCGGCACGCGCGCGAGCGAGGCCACGCCGGCATTGAGCATCTGGCCGGTGGGCGTGGTGCAGTCGGTCATCTGCGCGGGCGACACGTTCGGGATCGCGCCGATGTCGGCATACCAGGCCTTGGCCGCGCCACGGCCCACGGCCACGGTGTTGACCCAGGGGATCGCGACCTCCTCCTTCTGGATCGCGATGAACTCGTCGAGCGACTTGGCCGTGTTCCAGCGGTGCCAGTTGCGGAACAGCCGGAAGTTGTCGGCGTTGATGTCGCGGATCGCGTAGGCCGTGGTCTGGCTCCAGGCCAGCGCCGGACTGAGCGCGCCGAGGTTGATCAGCGGACCGTATTCCGACTTGTAGAGGGTGCGCGTGACCGGCACCACGCCACCGCCGTCCTGCTTCACCTGCACGGTGATGTTCGCGGCCTTCATCTTCACCGCGGCGCCGTCGCGCATGTAGCTGGTGGGGTCGCCCGAGGCGAGCTTGAGCTCGAAGAAGCCGAAGCGGGTGGCGGTCGAGACCGTGTGGCTCCAGGCGACGTCGTTGTTGAAGCCGATCAGGATCACCGGGATGCCGAGGAAGGAGGTGCCGCTGATGTTCACCTGGCCCGGGATCGTGAGCTGCGCCTGATAGAAGCGGTCGGGACCGCGCCAGTACCAGTGCGGGTTGCCGAACAGCAGCGGGCTGTCGCCGCCGGTGGCGCCCGTGCCGAAGCCGATCATGTTGCTGCCCACGCCCTCGTGGCCGCCGACCTGGAGTTCGGGCATGCGCACCGCGGCGAGGCGGGTGGCCGGCTCGCTCTTCGCGGCCTCGCGCCGGGCCATGGTGACCGAGGCGGCCGGCGCGGTGGCGCCCGCGATGTTCGGCAGGAAGTTGCTGAGCCCGGCCGCGAAGTTGGCCGCGTACATGCGGCGGAAGATGTCCTCGCGCGTGACCGGCTGCACCCAGGCCTCGTTGCGGCAGGCTGCGTTGGCGCCGGCGCTGCCGCCGGCCTTGATCTCGCGCACGTAGCGGTTGTAGCCCGCGGCGAAGCCCTCGACCAGCTTGATCAGCGTGTCGGGCTGCTGCTTGAGCATGGTCGCCACCACGTCGTCCGAGATCACGTGCTTGTGGAAGAAGTCGGAGTCGATGTTCTTCGGCCGGCCGATGGTGCTGCTGAACGGGATCTGCGCGTCGGCGCCGAAGTAGCGCGAGCGCTCGCCGCGGTAGGTGAGGAAGGAGTTGGCCATGGTGCACAGGTCGTCCTGCGCCTGCGCATAGCCGTAGCCGTAGCCCGCGCCGGCCCAGTTGTCCGCCTTGATGTGCGGCACGCCCATCGCGGTGCGGCGGATCTCGGCCTTGTAGGTGGCGTTCTCGGCCGGCGGCGGGCTGATCGGTCCGATCGGGAAGAAGCCGCCGCCGCCTCCACCGCCTCCACCGCCGCCGCAGGCGACCAGCAGCGTGGCCGCCGCGGCCAGCGAGGTGGCCGTGAATGCGAGGGCGAGCGGCCGCCTCCGGCCGCGCGGATTGTCTTGTCTCATGTCGGATGTCTCCTGTGAATGCTCTGGTGATGCTCTCTTGATGGAGCCTTGCCAGCTTAGGCAGCGCACCGGCCGCTGGCTTGAACGAAGCCGCTGTATTGCACCCGCGCGGGCGCCGCTTCAGCAGGCGCTCAGGAATGCATCGGGAGCGCGCCGTGGCCCCAGGCCTGCGAGGCCTGCTCGTCGGCCTTGACCTCGACCTTGCCCGCGAGGAACGAGGGCGCGAGGCCGAAGTAGCTCTTGAAGGTGCGGCTCATGTGGGCCGCGTCGGTGAAGCCGCTGGTCAGCGCGACGTCGGTCAGCGGGCGCTGGCCGGTGAACTGCTGCACCGTGCGCCGCACCTTGGTCCACAGCGCATAGCGCTTGATCGACACGCCCACCTGCTGCGCGAACAGGTGGGTGAGCCGGTCGGGCGAGAGGCAGGCCACGGCCGACAGCTCGCGCAGCGACACCGCGCCCGCGCGGTGGCGGATCGCGTCGAGCACGCGCTCGATGCGCGGATCGTTGGGCGTGCGGCGCTCGGGGCTGCCGGTGATGGTCTCCACCAGGCCGCGGCTCAGCGCCTGCAGCGCGGCATCGTCGAGCACGCCGGCCTGCGCGGGCTCGAAGCCCTCGCGCAGGCGGCCGAAGCGGCGCGCATCGAACACCTGGATGCCGTGCCCGCCGAGCTGGCGCGAGAGCATGCGGTAGGCGCCCGAGGCCGGATCGATGTTGAGCGACAACAACCCGCAACCCTCGACCGCGAGCCGGCGCGCCACGTGCGGCGCCACCACGGCGGCGGTGCAGTACGTGCGCGTGCCGTCGGCCGCCTCGAGCATGAACGGATGCCCGCTCACCGAGGCCAGCACCGTGGCCGAGGAGCGCGCGGTCAGGCCCGACTGGATCGCCGGTGTGATGTAGAGGAACCTGTCGTCCCACAGGTGCAGGAAGTTCTTCGGGATGGTCATGGACCCGCTTGTCTCGTCTCTTGTCTTCTGCGCCCCATTCTGGGGCGATCAACGCGCAGGCGATATGAGGCATTGCCCTCACTGGGCCGAAGGACGGTCGGTCCGACCCCGGGCTCAGTGCAGCACGCTCCCCTCGCCCTGCACATGCTCGCGCACCGCCTCCAGCAGCAGGGTGCCCAGCCGCGCGGCCGGCGCTTCCGCCTGCGCCTGCGCGCGGTAGAGCGACAGCGACATCTGCGGCAGCGCGGGCAAGCCGAGCAGCGTGCGGTCGATGGCCCGCACCTGGCGCGGCAGGCCGAAGGGCGTGCGCACCGAGAGGCCGAGGCCGGCCGAACTCGCGGCCCACAGCGCGGCCAGGCTGCTGCTCGCGAAGGCATGGCGCCAGGGCACGCCCGCGCGATCGAGGGCGTCGGTGACGATGGCGCGCAGCGGACAGGGCGCGTCGAGCAGCACCAGCGGCAGCGGCTCCCGCGTCTTGCGCGCGCCCGCCGCGCCGCGCTCGCGCTCCTTCCACCAGGGGGCATCGCACATCGCCGCGTCGACCGGGCCGATCCACTGCAGCGGCAGCCGCGCCACGCGCTGCGCATGCGCGGAGATCGGCTGCTCGCCCGCGTCCCAGGCCAGCGCGAGGTCGAGCTTGCCGAGCTCGAGCCGCTCGCGCAGGTCGCCGCTGCGCGCCACGCAGGCCTCGATGCGCACCTTGGGATGGGCGCGCGCGAAGCGGCCCAGCACCGCGGGCAGCAGCGTCTCGCCGAAGTCCTCCTGCAGCCCGAGCCGCACCCAGCCCTCGAGGTCGACGCCGCGCATCGCGGCGCCCGCCTCCTCGTTGAGCGCCAGCAGCCGGTGCGCGTAGGCCAGCAGGGTCTCGCCCGCGTCGGTCAGCTCCAGCCCGCGGCCGGCCTTGCGGAACAGCACCGTGCCGGCCTGCGACTCGAGCTTCTTGAGCTGGGCGCTGACCGCCGAGGTCGAGCGGCCCAGCCGGTCGGCCGCGCGCGCATAGCTGCCGAGCGCCACGCCGGTCGAGAAGCTGCGCAGCACGTCGAGATCGAACATCACCTGGGACATCGCAACCATCCTGTTTTTTCGAACGATGCGACGATTATTTTCTGATTTTCAAAACCTTCGCAAGCGCGGAGACTGCGGCCGCATATGACCCATTCCGCACCTTCCCCCTCCCCGCTCCCGCCGCGCCACCGCTGGAAAGTGCTGAGCGCGGGCGTCGCGGCCAACGCCGCCTTCTCGGTCGCCTTCAGCGGCATCCCGATGACCGCCGTGCTGATGCGCTCGGGCTACCAGCTCGACAACGCCACGCTCGGCCTGGTGCTCGGCCTCATGGGCCTGGGCATCGCGGTCAGCGAGCTGCCGTGGGGCCTGCTGACCGACCGCTGGGGCGACCGCCCGGTGCTCTTGCTGGGCCTGGGCGCCACCGCGCTCGCGCTGGCGGCGATGGCGCTGTGGGCCGCGCCCGCGGCCGGCCACGTCCCGGGCCTGGGCCTGCTCGGCGGCGGGCTGCTGCTGGTCGGGCTGCTCGGCGGCAGCGTCAACGGCGCCAGCGGCCGCGCGGTGATGACCTGGTTCGCGGCCGGCGAGCGCGGCCTCGCGATGAGCATCCGCCAGACCGCCGTGCCGCTGGGCGGCGCCGTCGGCGCGCTGGTGCTGCCGTGGCTGGCGCTGCACCTCGGCTTCGCGGCGCTCTACGGCGTGCTCGCGCTGCTGTGCGCGCTCAGCGCCTGGATGGCCTGGGCCTGGGTGCACGAGCCGCCGCCCGAGCGCGCCGCACGGCCCTCGGCCGCGCCGGCCGCTTCGGGCACCGGCCCGCTGCGCGATGCGCGCGTGTGGCGCATCGTCGCGGGCATCGGCATCCTTTGCGCGCCGCAGTTCGCGGTGCTGTCCTTCGGCACGGTGTTCCTGCACGACTTCGGCCATGCGGGCCTGGCGACCATCACCGCCGCCATGGTCACGCTGCAGGCCGGCGCGATGGCGATGCGCGTGTGGAGCGGGCGCTGGACCGACCGGCGCGGCAACCGGCCGGCCTACCTGCGCGCCTGCGCCAGCCTCAGCGTGGCGCTGTTCGCGCTGCTCGCGCTGCTGGTGTTCTGCACCGGCGCGCAGTTGGCCGCCGAATCGCAGGCGCTGCGCATCGCGCTGGTGGTGCTGCTGGGCGTGAGCGGCATCTGCGTCTCGGCCTGGCACGGCGTGGCCTACACCGAGCTCGCCACGCTGGCCGGCGCCGCGCGCGCCGGCACGGCGCTGGGCATGGCGAACACCAGCGTGTTCCTGGTCTGCTTCCTCACGCCGTTCTCGATCCCGCACCTGATGGCGGCGCAGGGCTGGCCGCTGGTGTGGCTCGCGGCGGCCGGTTGCGCGCTGGTCGCGGTGCCGCTGCTGGCGCCGCGCGCGCCTTCGACCTCCGCCGGAGCCTGTCAGGCGCCGAAGTCGGCGAAGACGGCGTTGAGCCGCTCCACGTAGGCGCGCTTGGCGGCCTCGTCGATGAAGCTGCCCTCGAAGCTGTTGGCCGCGAGCTGCCAGGCGTGGCGCGCGCCCAGGCCGGTGGCCTCGAAGGTCTGCGTGAAGTTCTGGTTCATGTAGCCGCCGAAGTAGGCCGGGTCGTCGGAGTTCACCGTGGCGACCAGGCCCGCGTCGAGCAGGGTGCCGAGGTTGTGCTGCGCGAGGTCGGGGAACACGCACAGCTTGAGGTTCGACAGCGGGCACACGGTCAGCGGGATGCGGTCCTGCGCCAGCCGCTGCATCAGCGCCGGGTCCTTCGCGCTCTGCACGCCGTGATCGACGCGCTCCACCTTGAGCACGTCGAGCGCGCTCCACACGTATTCGGGCGGGCCTTCCTCGCCCGCATGGGCCACGAGGTGCAGGCCCAGCTCGCGGCAGCGCGCGAACACGCGCGCGAACTTCTCGGGCGGATGGCCGACCTCGCTCGAGTCGAGCCCCACGCCGATGAACTTGTCGCGATGCGGCAGCGCCTGCTCCAGGGTCTCGAAGGCCTCCTCCTCGCTCAGGTGGCGCAGGAAGCACAGGATCAGCGAGGCGCTCACGCCCAGCTTCGATTTCGCCTCGACGCAGGCGCGGTGCAGGCCGTCGACCACGGTCTGCATCGCCACGCCGCGCGCGGTGTGGGTCTGCGGGTCGAAGAACATCTCGGTGTGGACCACGTGGTCGGCCGCGGCGCGCTCGAGGTAGGCCCAGGCCATGTCGTAGAAGTCCTGCTCCTCGAGCAGCACGCTCGCGCCCGCGTAGTAGATGTCGAGGAAGCTCTGCAGGTTGGTGAAGGCGTAGGCCTGGCGCAGCTCCTCGACGCTGGCGTAGGGAATCGCCACGCCGTTGCGCTGCGCGAGCGCGAAGATCAGCTCGGGCTCGAGCGAGCCCTCGATGTGCATGTGCAGCTCGGCCTTGGGCATGGCGCGCAGCAATTCGGGCAGGCGCCCGGCGGGAATGGCGTCGAAGCGCAGGTGGTCGGCGGCGGGACGGAAGTCGGTCATGGTGGGGTCTGGCGCATGGGGGGCGCCGTGGGGCATTGCGTTCGCGCGAGCATAAAGGCTGCCCGCGGCCGCGCAATGCGCGAAACCGTATGGCCTCAATCGAGGCTGCGCGCCGAGCTCGTGAGCGAGCGCGCGCACAAGAGCAAGGTGGGCGCCAGCTTGCGCACCGCCTCCTCCAGCGTCCAGCGGCTGGTGGGCGCGACCACGTGCACCGAGGCCACCGGCCGGCCCTGGCTGCCGAGCACCGGCGCGGCGATGGTCATGTCGCCGAGGAACAGCTCCTCGGCATTGGTCGCGAAGCCCTGCAGCCGTGCCTGGCGCAAGGTGGCCAGGATCGCCTCGACCTCGGTCAGCGTGTGGGTGGTGTGGGCCACCCGGTCCGAGGCCTCGATCAGCGCGCGCGCCTCGTCCTCGGGCAGCGCGCTCAGGAAGGCGCGGCCCGAGGCGGTGCAGTACATCGGGATGCGGCTGCCGATCGGCATGTGCACCGGCACGAACTGCGCGCTCACGAAGCGCGCCACGTAGACCATGTCCAGCCCGTCGGGCTCGGTGAGGCAGGAGGTCTCGGTCGTCACCTTGGTGAGTTCCGACAGGTAGGGATTCGCCACGTCGATCAGCGCATTGGCCGCGAGGTAGTTGAAGCCGATCTCCATCACGCGCGGCGTGAGCTGGTAGCGCCGCGTCTTCGGATGCTTGCGCAGGTAGCCGAGCTTCTCGAGCGTGAAGACCATGCGCTGGGCCGAGCTCTTGGTGATGTCGGTGGCCGCGGCCACGTCGGCCAGCGTCATGGTGCGCCGCCGCGCGCTGAAGGCGCGCAGCACGGCCAGCCCCTTCTCGAGCGACTGGTTGAAGAGAAGGCTCTGGCTGTCCTCGGGCGCCGCGTCGTCGGCGGTCCCGGTGGGGGCGGTCGTGGGGTCCATAGCGTCGAAGTATAGCTAGGGCCCGTCAAAATATCGAATATCGATACAACCAATTCGACTAGTGGTTTTCATTTATTGATTAAAGAGTCAATCGAATCGATTATTGGCATGCATGTTGCGTTGACCCTGCTTCCTTCCTTTCTCTGTCTCTTGTCCTGAGGAGTGCTTCCATGAATCGCATCGTTCGCCACCTCCGCCCGCTGCGCCGCCTCGCGCTCGGCCTCTGCATCGCCGGCGCCGCCTCGTTCGCGGCGGCCCAGGGCGCGGCCCCGGCCAGCTTCAACGTGGGCGCCACCGCCACCGGCGTGCCCTTCACCTTCCTCGACGTGAAGAGCAACAGCATCCAGGGAATGATGGTCGACACCGTCACCGCGGTCGGCAAGGCCGGCGGCTTCACGGTCAACGTGCAGCAGACCGTGTTCTCGGCGCTGATTCCCTCGCTCACGGCGCGCAAGATCGACATCGTCTCGGCCGCCATGCTCAAGACGCCCGCGCGCCAGGAGGTGGTCGACTTCAGCGACCCGGTCTATTCGTACGGCGAGGGCCTGATCGTCAAGGCCGACGACACCCGCGCCTACGCCACGCTCGACGAACTCAAGGGCGAGGTGGTGGGCGCGCAGGTCGGCACCGTGTTCCTCGACATGCTCAACAAGAAGGGCATCTTCAAGGAGGTGCGCAGCTACGACTCGGTGGCCGACATGACGCGCGACCTCTCGCTCGGCCGCATCAAGGCCGGCCTCGGCGACCAGCCCATCATGGCCTACCAGATCCGGCAGAACACCTTCCCGGGCGTGAAGCTGGTCGACAGCTACAAGCCGGTGAACGTGGGCGACGTCTGCCTGGTGGTGCGCAAGGGCGACACCGAGACGCTGGCGCGGCTGAACAAGGCCATCGCCGCGATCAAGGCCGACGGCACGCTGGCGAAGATCGTCCAGAAATGGGGCATCTGAGCGCGCGCTGAGCCATGGCCTCCTCGTTCCTCCAACACGCGCAGGACTTCCTGCCGATCCTGCTGCAGGGCGCGGTGGTCACGGTGCAGGTCACCGTGCTGTCGTTCCTGCTGAGCAGCGTGCTCGGCCTCGCGCTGGCGCTGATGAAGCTGTCGCCGGTGCGCGCCGTCTCGTGGACCGGCGCGGTGATCGTCAACGTGATCCGCGGGCTGCCGATCATCGTGCAGCTGTTCTACATCTACTTCGTGCTGCCCGAGTTCGGCGTGCAGCTCACGGCCTTCCAGGCCGGCGTGATCGGGCTGGGCATCGCCTACTCGGCCTACCAGGCCGAGAACTTCCGCGCCGGCATCGAGGCCGTCGACCCGGGCCAGCGCGAGGCCGCGCAGGCCATGGGCATGCGCTCGGCGCTGATCATGCGGCGCGTGATCCTGCCGCAGGCCTTCCGCATCGCGCTGCCGCCCTACGGCAACACGCTGGTGATGATGCTCAAGGACTCCTCGCTGGTCTCGACCATCACGGTGGCCGAGATGACGCGCGCGGGCCAGCTGATCGCCTCCTCCACCTTCCAGAACATGACGGTCTACACGCTGGTCGCGCTGCTCTACCTCCTGATGAGCCTGCCGCTGGTCTGGGGCCTGCGCCGGCTCGAGGCGCGCTTCGGCGCCGGAAGGAGGAAGCCATGATCCACGTCGAAGGCCTGGAGAAGCGCTTCGGCGCGCACCGCGTGCTGCAGGGCGTGAGCCTGCGCGTGGACAAGGGCGAGGTGGTGTGCCTGATCGGCCCCTCGGGTTCGGGCAAGTCGACGGTGCTGCGCTGCATCAACGGCCTCGAGTCGTACGAGGGCGGCGAGGTGCGCGCCTTCGGCGAGCGCGTGGACCGGAACTCACCCGCCATCCACCGGCTGCGCAGCCGCATGGGCATGGTGTTCCAGCGCTTCAACCTGTTCCCGCACCGCACCGTGATCGAGAACGTGATGGAGGGCCCGGTGCACGTGCTGCGCCAGAACCCGGCGCAGGCGCGCGAGGAGGCGCTCGTGCTGCTCGCCAAGGTCGGGCTGGCCGAGAAGGCGCAGGCCTGGCCGGCGCAGCTCTCGGGCGGCCAGCAGCAGCGCGTGGCGATCGCGCGCGCGCTCGCGATGAAGCCCGAGGCCATGCTGTTCGACGAGCCCACCTCGGCGCTCGATCCCGAGCTCGTGGGCGACGTGCTCGGCGTGATGCGCGCGCTGGCCGACGAGGGCATGACCATGATCGTGGTCACGCACGAGATGGGCTTCGCGCGCGAGGTGGCCGACCGCGTGTGCTTCCTGCACAGCGGCAGCATCGTCGAGGAGGGCCCGGCCGCGCAGGTGCTGGGCGCGCCGCGCCAGGCGCGCACGCAGGACTTCCTGCGCCGCGTGCTGCATCCGTCGGCGGAGGTGCGCGCGTGAGCATCGCCACATCGCCATCGACACTGCCTCCTTCGCTGTGGGCAGCCACCGCGCCGCCCGCGCCGTCGACGCCACCGTTGGCCGGCGCGCAGCGCGCCGATGTGCTGATCGTCGGCGCCGGTTTCACGGGCCTGTCGGCCGCGCTGCACCTGGCCGAGGCCGGCGCGAAGGTCTGCGTGCTCGAGGCGCACGAGCCGGGCTGGGGCGCCTCGGGGCGCAACGGCGGCCAGGTCAATCCCACGCTCAAGCACGATCCCGACGAGCTGGTGCGGCTCTACGGCGCCGCGCGCGCCGAGCCGCTGATCGACGCGGTCTCGCGCTCGGCCGACCTGGTGTTCGAGCTGATCGAACGCCACGGCATCGACTGCCAGCCGGTGCGCAAGGGCTGGCTGCAGGTGGCCTACTCGCCCAAGCACATCGCCGCCATGCATGCGCGCGCCGAGCAATGGGCGCGGCGCGGCGCCGCCACGCAGATGCTCGACCGCAACGAGGTCGCGGCGCGCCTGGGGACGGACGCCTTCGCGGGCGGCTGGCTCGACGGCCGCGCGGGTGGCATCCAGCCGCTGGCCTACACGCGCGGGCTGGTGCGCGCCGCGCAGGCGGCGGGCGCGTCGGTGCACGGGGGCAGCACGGTCACCGCGCTCGAACGCCGCGGTACGCAGTGGCACGCGACCACGGCCAGCGGCGCGAGCGTGGTCGCGGACCAGGTGCTGATCGCGACCAACGGCTACACCGGCGGCCTGTGGCCCGGCCTCTCCAGCACGGTGCTCGCGGCCAACAGCTTCATCGTGGCCACCGAGCCGCTGCAGGGCGCGGCCGCGCACGCCATCCTGCCGGGCGGCGAGACCGCCTCGACCTCGCAGCGCCTCTTGCTGTACTTCCGCAAGGACGCGCAGGGCCGGCTGCTGATGGGCGGGCGCGGCCACTTCGCCGATCCGGCGGGGCCGGCCGACTTCGCGCATCTCGAGCGCTCGCTCGCCCTGCTGTATCCGCAGCTGGGCCCGCTGCGCTACCAGTACCGCTGGGCCGGCCGCATCGCCGTCACGCGCGACTTCATGCCGCATGTGCACACGCCCGCGCCGGGCCTCACGATCGCGCTGGGCTACAACGGGCGCGGCATCGCGCTGGCCACCAGCATGGGCCGGCACGTGGCGGCGCGGCTGCTGCAGCCGGGCGCGGATTTCCCGTACCCGGTGACGCCGCTCCAGCCGATACCGCTGCATGGACTGCAGCGCTTCTACATCGCGGCCGGCGTGGCCTGGTACAGCCTGCTCGATCGATTCGCTTGATAAGCTGGGCCGCATGCACACCCTGATCGGCATCGCGGCGTATCTCCTGATCGGCATCGCCGTGGCGCCGCTGCTGCTGCTCGGGCTCTATGTGCTGGCCGACCGGCTCGGGCTCAAGGTAGCCGACCGCATGCTGTCGCTGACGGCGCGGCTGCTCCAGGTGCAGTGGCTCAGTGGCGGTGTGGTCAATATCGTCGGCGGCCTGCTCATCGCCGCGCTCGGGATCTGGGCCGCGCTGTCCCTGGAGCCGTCGTGGCATCGGCTGGCCGGCCTGCTGCTGGTGCCCTTCGGGCTCTGGCGGGCCTATCGGGGCGTGGCCGTGTTCAGGGCGCTCTCGAGCGTCGACCAATAGCACACGCAAGGCGGCCAGCCGATACCATGGCGTGCTCCATCCATCCACAGCATCGGACACACGACATGGCGATCGACACGCTTTCCACCTGGCACCAGCTCGTGAAGACGCACGACGCGGCGGGGCTCGACATCCTGCTCGACGAGAACGCCGTCTTCCATTCGCCGGTGGTGCACAAGCCGCAGGTCGGCAAGGAGATCACGCGCCGCTACCTGGCCGCGGCCTTCGAGGTCTTCTTCAACCCGAGCTTCCGCTACGTGCGCGAAGTGAAGGCCGAGCGCGACGCGGTTCTCGAGTTCGAGGTGGAGCTCGACGGCATCGTGGTCAACGGCGTCGACATGATCCGCTGGAACGACGCCGGCAAGATCACCGAGTTCAAGGTGATGCTGCGCCCGCTCAAGGCCGTGAACCTGATCCACCAGAAGATGGCGGCGCAGCTGCAGGCCGCGCAGCAGCAGCCCCGGGCCTAACGGATCAGAGCGGCTCGAAGCCGGGCGCCTGCGTCATCTCGGTGGGCTTGTAGATCTTGTGCGCGGCCGTGGTGGTCGCCACGTCGGACACCACCAGCAGGCGCCACAGCGGCTCGCCGACCGAGCTCAGCTGCTCCTCGCGCGTGAGGCGGAAGGTCGGGAAGCCCGAGGCCGTGCCCTTGACCGTGACCTTGAGCAGGGTCGCGCCCTTCGCGTTCGACACCACGATGTCGTAGCCGGTCTTCTGGCTGCGCACGTCCTCGGCGTTGTAGCCGTAGCCCTTGAAGTGGCGCATCACGTAGTCCATGGCGGCCTCCTGCACGGCCTCGGCCGAGCCCAGCTTCGCCGCGCCGTCGGCACCGGCCGCGGCCTCGTCGGGCACGTTGCCCTTGGCGCGGGCGGCCTGGATCGCGGCCTCGTCGGGCACCCAGCCGCGCGGACCGCGCACCAGCACCGCGAACTTGCGCTCGGGTTCCCAGCTCGCGACGTGCCATTCGGCGTCGTCGCGCACGCGCGTGGAGACCTTGGCGCTGCGGTTGGTCTCGATCTCGCCGATGGCGATGCGGTTGGTCTGCACCACGGCGCGGAAATCCTGGCCGGCGTCGAAGGTGCGCTTGAGCAGCGCGAGGCGGTCGGCGGCGCGCTGCGACTGGAACGCGGTGCGCGGGCCGCCGCCGGGGCGGAACTGCACGTCGAGCGACTCGAGGCAGAACCAGCGCCCGCCCTCGCCGAGGTTGACGTACTCGCCCCAGATGGTGGCGATCACGTTGTCGCCGGTGGCGAGCCAGGCGTGGTCCGAGGCCTTCTCGCGCGCGTCGAACACACCCATCTTGGCGACGATGTCGACCGGCGTGAGCCGGGGGCCGGAGAGACGCATCTCATCGATGACGGCGAGTACTTTGGGGTCGACTTCCTTGTCCATGCGGGGGTCTTGTGCGAGAGGCAGATTGGAGATTGCGGGGGGTGGCGAGTATGCCGCAACCGGAAGCCGGCCGCCCTCGAGCGCCCCCTCACCAGGCCGTGGCGACGCCCTCGAGCGCGCGCCGCGCCAGCAGGAAGGTGGCGGCATTCCAGCTCTGGCCCGCCATGCCCATCGGCGCCAGCGTGCGGCCATGGAACCACTCGGTGAAGCGCCAGCCGTCGAGCTCGTTGGCCCGCGCCAGCTTCGCGAGCTCGGCCCGGCCCTCGGCCTCGAGCCCCAGCTTCGCGAGCGCCATGGCCCAGAAGCCGCCCACGAAGGGCCAGATGCCGCCGTTGTGGTACTGGTGCACCAGGTTCTGCCGGTGCCGGCCCATGTAGGCGCGCCACAGATCGTGCTGCGGCGACAGCGGATGCAGCACCACGCGCACCGGGTAGGGATCGCTCGCGCGCGCGCCCTCGATGGTGTTGACGATGCGGTGCGCCATCGCCTCGTCGGCCAGCCCGGCCTGGATCGCCAGCACATTGCCGAACACATCGCCCTCGTCGCCCACCACTGCGAGGTTGACGAAGCTCAGGTACAGCCCCGGATCGCGCCGGCCGCGCCGTGCGTAGTGCTGCAGCAGCCGCGCGCGGTGGTATTCGGGCAGGTCGCGCTGGAACGGGTTGAACAGGTGGTTGAAGTGGTGCCGGGTCTCGTCGGCCTGCGCGATCGCGAAGCGGCGCTTGACGTCGAACCACAGCGCGTTGGTGTAGAGCACGTAGCCCGAGCGCGGCATGATGTCGGCCCAGTCGCTGGCCTCGTTCTGCTGCAGCAGCCGGAAGTGCTGGTGCTCCTGCGCCAGCAGCCAGCCGATCGCGCGCTGCACGCCATCGGCCCAGTGCGTGGCGCCCACCTTGCCGTGGCGGCGCACGTGGTCCACCGCGATCAGCCACCAGAGCGTGGCGTCGATGCAGCCCAGATACCAGAAGTCGGCGTCCTGGCCCTCGGGGTCGACGTACTTCGGGATCTGCCCGTTGGCCGCCTGCTGCGCCGCGAGCGCGTCGAGGCTCGCGACCGCGCCCTGCTCGAGCGCCGGCACGCCGCTGCCGCACATCGCCATCACGCAGATCGCCGCGTCGCGTCCGAAGATGCGCGTGTAGCGCCGCGCCACCGCGGCCTCGGTGCGGCTCGCGGCCAGGATGCCGTGCGGCGTGAGGTTGGCTTCGAGCAGCGCGAGCGAGGCCTGGGTGCAGGCGTCGACGAGCGCGAGGGAGGAGGTGTCGAGCGTCGTATCGGTCATGGGTCGGTGCGTTCGCTGGAGATCGTGGCTTCGGCCTCGGCCGCGCCATGGTGCAGGCCCACGCCGGCCCCGAGGCCCGCGCCCATGCCACCGCCGCCCATGCCGCCGCCTCCGCCCTTGCCACCACCACCGGCATTGCCGCCGCCACCGCCCGCGCGTTCGCCACGCGTGGCCGTGCCCTTGAGCCGCAGCGGCCCCTGCTTCGGAATGCCGAGCGTCGGCGGCACCGGATCGAGGTCGAGCACCGCGCGGATGAAGGTGCGCAGCGAGACCACGAGTTCGGCCGTCTCCACGCTGCGGCCCGCGACCATGTCGGCGGCGGCCTTCGCGGCCAGCCGCACCTGCTCCTCGGTACCGAGCAGGATCACGTCGGACAGCGCGGTCTCGACCGCGTCGCGGATACGGCGGCGCCGGTCCGAGGCAGGCAGTCCGCCGTCGGCGCCGCCTTCGGCCTCGGCCTGCAGGCCGCGCGTGCGCAGTTCGCGCAGATGGCTGGGGTCGACCGCGAGCTCGCCGGTGAACGACCCGCCGAGCACCTTGTAGGCCGCGATCAGCGTCTTGAGCCGCTCGTTGATCTGCCGGTTCTGGCGCTCGCGCCGCTGCTGCACGCTGAGCATCACGACGATGCGGATGCCGACCGCGACCAGCGACACGAGCACCAGGCCGAGCAGGGTCGAGAGCAGGCCTTGCCAGGATGTGAAGTCGAGTGAGTTGCGCATCGGGAAGCCGTGGCGTTCTGAAGAAAAGGCCCGCATCGCGCGCGGGCCGTGCGTCGGCTCACAGTATCCACAGGTGGGTGGCGCCCGGCTGTAGGTCGCGGCGCACGATGCGGCCCGCCCGAAAAAGCAGGCCGTCCCTCAGGGACACACCAGCTCCGTCTTCGCCACCGCGCACAGCCGCGCCTTCTCGGCCTCGGTCAGCGCCGGCCCCTTGACCATCCCGTCGAGCATCAGCACCGCGGGATAGAGCCGCCGGTCGCGCGGGTTCTTGCGGTAGGCCTGCATCACGCGTTGCTGGCTTTCGTCCTTGCAGACCTTGGCCATCTCCCGCTTCACCTCGCGGTCGCGCGCCGAGCCGTCGCCGCCGAATTCGCCGGCGAAGTGGAAGCACATCGCGGCATCCTCGACGGCCTGGCGCAGCGGCTGCTCGTCCTTCGAGAAACGCGGCGGCGCCCCGGCGGCCGCGGCGGCGGGCAGCGAGACCAGCGCCGCGAAGACGGCGGCAACGAAGGGGCGAAGACTGCTCAGCATCGAACGGATCCTCCATGAAAAAAGGCCGCCCCGAAGGCGGCCTTGCCTGCATCGCGACGCGAAGCAGCCTGCTTGTTTACTTCTTGTCGCCGCCCGGCACCTTGCCTTCGACGCCCTTGACGTAGAAGTTGATGCCGGTCAGGAACTTGTCGTCGGCGACCGCGTCCTTGGCGACCACTTCCTTGCCGTCCTGACCGAGGATCGGGCCCTTCCAGATCGAGAAGCTGCCGTCCTTCAGGCCCTTCTTGACTTCGTCGACCTTGGCCTTGGCTTCGGCCGGCACGTCCTCGGCGATCGACACGAGGTCGATGGCGCCTTCCTTGACGCCCCACCAGGCCTGGCCGGTGGCCCACTTGCCGTCGAGCGCGTCCTGCGTGGCCTTGATGTAGTACGGCGCCCAGTTGATGGTGGCCGAGCCCAGGTGGGCCTTGGGACCGTAGGCGGTCATGTCGGAGTCCCAGCCGAAGGCGCGCTTGCCCTTTTCCTGCGCGGTCTTGAGCACGGCCGGCGAGTCGGTGTTCTGGAACAGGATGTCGGCGCCGCCGTTGATGAGGGCGGTGGCGGCCTCGGTTTCCTTCGGCGGGCTGAACCACTCGTTGACCCACACGACCTTGGTCGTGATCTTCGGGTTGACCGACTGGGCGCCGAGCGTGAAGCTGTTGATGTTGCGCAGCACCTCGGGGATCGGCACCGAGCCGACGACGCCGAGCGTGTTCGACTTGGTCATGGCGCCCGCGATGATGCCGGCCATGTACGCACCTTCGTAGGTGCGGCTGTCGTAGGTGCGCATGTTCTCGGCGGTCTTGTAGCCGGTGGCATGCTCGAACTTGACGTCCTTGCTGTCGTTGGCCACCTTGAGCATGGGCTCCATGTAGCCGAAGGTGGTGCCGAAGATCAGCTTGTTGCCCTGGCCGACCATGTCGCGGAACACGCGCTCGGCGTCGGCGCCCTCGGGCACGCTTTCCACGAAGGTGGTCTTGATCTTGTCGCCGAATTCCTTCTCGAGCGCCTTGCGGCCGTTGTCGTGCGCGAAGGTCCAGCCGCCGTCGCCCACGGGTCCGATGTATGCGAATGCGATGTTGAGCGGCGCTGCCGGAGCCGGCGCTGCGGCGGCGGGTGCCGGAGCCGGTGCGGGCGCGGCGGCCGGTGCTGCCGCTTCTTCTTTCTTGCCGCAGCCGATCAAGGCTGCCGAAGCGACCGCCGTGAGGGCGGCGAGCTTGAGCAGGGAGCGCTTGTTCAGATCATTCATTGTCGGAAATCCTCAAAAAGGACGGGTTGGCGGAAAAACGAAAACCGCGATTATGAGCCGGGGTAGAACGGTTTCCCGATCGAAGCCGGCATGTTGACGCGAATGAATGCGGGGTTGCGCGAGATCAGGGCCAGCACCACGATGGGCGCGATGTACTGCAGCATGCTGAGGAACTGCGAGGGCACGTCGACGCCGCTGCTCTGCAGGTGGAAGCCCAGCATCGAGACGCCGCCGAACAGGTAGGCGCCCAGCAGCACGCGCATCGGCCGCCAGGTGGCGAAGGTGGTGAGCGCCAGCGCGATCCAGCCGCGGCCCGCGACCATGCCCTCGACCCACAGCGGGGTGTAGACGGTCGAGAGATACGCGCCCGAAAGGCCGCACAGCGCCCCGCCCGCGATCACGGCCATGAGGCGGATGCGCCGCACCGGATAGCCCAGCGCATGCGCCGATTCGGGCGACTCGCCGACCGAGCGCAGCACGAGGCCGGCGCGCGTGCGGTAGAGAAACCAGATCAGGCCCACGGTCAGCAGCACGGCGACGTAGACCATCGGGTGATGGCGGAACAGCGCCGGGCCGAGCAGCGGAATGTCGGCCAGCACGGGAATCGCATAGCTCGCGCTCTCGGGCAGCTTGGCCTGCACGAAGTTGATGCCGGCGAAGGCCGAGAAGCCGACGCCGAACAGGCTCAGCGCGAGGCCGGTGGCGTACTGGTTGGTGTTGAGCCAGATGACGAGCACGCCGAAGAAGGCGGCCAGCAAGGCCCCGGCGGCCATGCCGGCGAGCAGGCCGAGCCAGGGGTTGTGGGTGGTCACCACGGTGGCGAAACCGGCGATGGCGGCGCACAGCATCATGCCCTCGGCGCCGAGGTTGACGATGCCGGCCTTCTCGTTGATGAGGAGGCCGAGCGCGGCGATGGCCAGGACGGTGCCGGCGCTCAGGGTGGAGCCGAGCAGGAGTGCGTAGCTGTCCATTTTTTTAGTGGCTCTCGTTGCTTGGGTTGCTCGGGGTGCAGAGGGGACGGTCGGGGCGCGTGCACAGGACAGCGGGTACTTCCCTCCGCGAATGTCCCCCGCCTT
>NZ_JBMDKG010000066.1:0-45055 GCF_057809595.1 Variovorax sp. FG153 | reverse complement strand
CGGGCCCAAGCCCGCGCTGACCAGCAACCCGCGCACAGCGCGCTGGCCACCGCCCAAAAAAAACGCGCCACCGCGATACGCCCTCCCCCACGCCATTTCGTGCCCTGCCAGCACGAGGCGCAGCGAGCCGTGCGCTCCACACAACAAGACCCGCGGGCCCAGAGCCCGCGCTGACCAGTAACCCGCGCACAGCGCGCTGGCCACCCCCTAAAAAAAACCAGCCACCGCCCCTGCGCGCGATGCCAGTGGAAGCGGATTGCTGCAGCGACATGCCATCGCTCGTTGTTCGTGCGGTCATGCATCCGCGCGGTCCGTCATGCATCAAAGCACGAGCGCAGGCAAAAAATAGCCTGCCGCCCGCACATTCGCGGGCGACAGGCTCAGGCCTGCTCTGCGCAGGCTGGATGCTCGGTATCAATCCAGCCGGCTAGGCCTCATGGTCCGGTTGGTCACGACCAGCGTCCGAGACCGGATCGCCATCCGGCCCAGCCCGGTTCAGGGCTTCTTCTGCCCCATCGTTCTTCTCCCGCTCGGCTTGGGCGTCCTCGCAGGCGCACGAGATACCGGCAACCAGCGGCCGCAACGGAACAGGCAGCCAACGCGTGCCTTCGAGCTTGGCTGCGCAATAGGCCACGACCTCGGACTTCTTCATGGCAGAGACTTCCTTGGTGCAATCGATGCCACTGGCTTCCCGGACCGCCTCTATCGCCTTGGCCTTGCTCACGCTGTGCAGGTAGTTCGCGGCACTTGGCGTCCACCAGTCGGCCATGTCCAGGCTGAGCGCCTCGGCGATTGCATCGCTCTGGTTACGCCGGCGTTCACGGCCCTGGATCGCGTCGATGCTGCGCGCCGTGCAATAGGCCAGCAGCTGCAGCAAGGTCTGACGCTCCTGCGCAAGCAGCCAACGGAAGGTCGCGGCCGGATCACGGGGCAGGCGCTCGCCCCAATCGCTCGCGGCGCGCTCCAGCAGCGCTGGCGGCGGGTGTATGGATGTAGTCGCTCGCATGCTCGGCGAGTGCGAGATCTCCTGTTGGGCGCACCGTCACCCTCACGATGTCGTTGCCCCGGTCATAGAGATCGAACACCGTCTCCACCATGCGGTGCACCAGCGTCGCGAGTGCCGCGTCGACGTCCTGCGTGAGCGCGGCCTGCAAGGCGGCGGTGCGATGGGCCGTGAGGTCGCGCATCAGCTTCTCGCTGAAAACGGCGCGGCGTTTGCCGGCCTCGGCCGCCTCATCGCTCTCGCTGCCCCGCCCTGCCCTGCTGACCAACCCTTCGCCGTCTTCGGTGCCAGCGCCGCAGGCTCCATCATGGGCGGGCTCGCGCCGAAGCAGCCCACGATGCACGACGAGCGTTCCGTCGCTGTCGATGCGCAGCATCGCACCACACCGCCCCATCTGCTCGGACGTCCAGACCCGTAGCGCAGCGCGCGCCGCGTCGATCCGGTCGTCGAGGTCGCTCAACAGGCCCGACAACCGCACTTCCTCGGCCTCGTAGGCGTCGATCACATCGCCGTCGTCCTCGAACTGCAGTGCTTTCGCCTCGTTCTGATCGTAGGCCGCGCTGAGCCGCTCGCGCTCGGTCTCCAGCGCGGCCAACATGGCAGCCTCCGCGTCGCTGGGCGCACGTTCGGACGGCGCCTGCTGCCCATAGGCGCGCAAAGCCAGCCGATCTGCATCGATCAAGCCTTCGACCCATGCCCAGCCCTCGGCGCGCACCTCTTCGGCGGCCGCCTGCAGCTTCTCCGTGGCGAGCTGACGCAGCAGCCCCGGTGCCTCCAGATAGATGCCCGAGCGGCCGGCATCGTCGTCGGCGAACAGGTCGCGCCGGACCTTGCCACCGCGTGCCTCATAGGTCTCGACACCCACGAAGCGCGCGAGATGGCTTTCCGCGGTGGCCGCGCCTTCGGTCAGGAGGCGTCGGATGGTCCAGGCGTCCCGGCGATACGTGGGCAGGCCGTCCCACACGGCCTCCTGGGCCTTGTGGTTGTCAGTCAGTGCCAGCGCATGCAGGATGTCCGACTCGATGCTCCCTTCCCGGTACATCGCGAGGAAACGTGGCGCAAGCCGGGCGAGCTTGAGACGGCGCTCGACGGTCAGCGGTGCCACGCCGAAGCGCACAGCGATCTGGGCCACGCTCTGCCCCGCTTCGACCCGCGCCAGAAAGGCCTCGGCCTCGTCAGCTGGGTGCATCGCTTCGCGCCCCGAGTTCTCCGCCAGCGAAATCTCCGCCGCCTGCGCGCTGTCGTACAGCCGGCACTCGACGGGCCGGGCGGCCGACCATCGCCCGTCGCTGGCGAGCTTGTGCAATGCCAGCAGACGTCGCCCCCCGGCGATGACGCCGAACCGACCATCGGCCAGGGCGACCACGGCAAGGCGATGCAACAGGCCCTGCGCATCGATGAGCGCGGCGAGTTCCTCCACGCCACCCGCGCTGCGGACCTTGCGGACATTGGCGTCGTCGAGCACCAGTTGATGCAGCGGCACGTCGATGTCGCGCGCCGGCGCGGCGGCAATGGCACCGGACTCGTTCGCAACCGGTTTCTCGTGGGTGGGATTTTGCGGCGGGGCAGCCTTCGAAGGCTGCGCCTGGGTCGTGTCGCCGGCGTGCTTGGGCCTTTCGACCCGCGGCGTCTTCGTGGCGGCACCATCGCTGGCAGCGGCGGGCGCCACCTTGGCCCGGACGGTGGCTGTGCTCGCAGTGGTATCCGCAGGGGTCCGTGCAGTCGCTCTGGCAGTCATGTGCGTTTCCTTTCGATCGCTTCAGTGCGCGAATCAGTGAATGAATGGATGGATGGGTGCATGGACGAAGCCCTGCCGGATTCCTAGATTCAGAGCCCCTCGTGAAAGGGTTCCGCATCGCATCGGCCGAGCTGCCGAGCCTGGCCGCCGTCTTCCTGAGTTCTTCGCCCGGTGACACAGCGCGCACGCTCGGACGGGAGAGCAAGGGGGAAGCATTCGTAACGCGCAGCGTTATGAACACCCCCTTGCAGGCGCAGCCGGTCGCCCGGTCGCGCGGGTGCATGGTCGCCGAGAAGGTGAAGCACTCAGGAAGACGGCAGCCCCCAGACGCCGGGCCGAGGCGCACCGGAACCGCCGCGCGGCGAGCGCCCCCACCTGCCGCAGACAGGTCTGATCGAGGATGTCAGGGGCCGCAGGCCCCGCGCCAGGGATGCGCAAGGCGGCTGCAAGCCGTCCCCGCAGGGGATGAGCGCAATGGCGCGAACCTGGAGCAGCCCGACAGCAGCGAAGCCGCTGGGGCGCCCTGCATGACTTCACCCATGGCGCCGGCGTTCTCGCTGCAATACCGATCGCATCCGGCGCCAGCAACCCGCGAGCGCTTTGTCCGCCGAACGCCGGCACAACATGGCACACACGACATCGCGACACACACGCCCAGCGCAGGCGCAAACTAGCCAACCCACATGTCGGCGCCTCAAAAGGGAGAAGCAAGAACCCGCCTGCTGTTGGCAGTTGCAGTTGCAGTTGCAGTTGCAGTTGCAGTTGCAGTTGCTGAGCTTGAGCTATTTAAAGATCGACAGCCTGCGCGGTACCTTTTATCGGCTGGGACACCGTCGAACGCAAGGTGCCTGGGCCCGGTCTACCGGCGGAGCGACTACATGAGATCTTCCAACGAGGCCGCGACCGAGGACTGTCGGAGCATGTACCGGCTGTACCCTTGAAGCCATCGTGGTTCGGGGCTCTGGACGGTCGGGCAAGGCTTCGCTGACGTTTTGACGTTTTGACGTTCAGGCGTCTATCACTTGCCAAAGGCAAGCCTATCAGCGCTATTCGCTATTCGCGAATAGCGAATGCCATACAAAATGGATCTCAAACCGCAAGGCCTTATCGTATTGCTCAAGGGGGTGGCATTTCGACGCCGAGGTTTGCACTTTCTGGGGGTGAATGCGTGATCGGAGAAACAGTGACGACGACTCGATTTTCGACTTCTTCGACGGCTGTGATGATGACGCAAGGTCGATTCTTAACTCCCTCCGTCTGCCCTTTTTTTTCTTCGTGATTCCACAAGTAGGCAAACGAGACGACGAGACCTACCTCGGGTTTCGGAAAAGTCATGCACTTAGTCGCGCAGCAGTGCGTTCAAGGCATCGTGACTCGAATCCATAGCGCTCCTTGATAGCGCTTGAATCGCCTCAGCTGGCAGGTCTTGGACCTCATATGACTTTGTCGCGCGGGCCTTCAGGCGTTCGAAGTCGTCGAACTCCTTTCTCGAAATAAAGTACCCAGTCACGCGGTTATGGCTAGTGACTGCCACAGATTCAGCTTGAACCATCTCGCGGTAGTGGCCGAAATTCTTCGCGAACTCGCTTGCGGAAACAGTGATCATGAGGAAATCTCCGTAGAAGCGCCATTTTCGTGAATTACGTAAAGCGTCAAGTTCCCTCCAAGGGGTAGTCGCTTGGTGATAGGAAGCTCCCGCAGACAGCGCGCTTTTTTGAACGAAGTCAAAGCGCGCCGCCCACGGCAGGGCAGGTAGCCAGTCGGACATGCAAAACCCTGCCACCCCACATGAGCACTGGGTGCTGCAGTTTGGTGTGAGATCCCCTGACAACTAACGCACCACGATGTGATTCCTGGCCGATTTCTTCCGGCAGCCGCCGGCCGAGATGATTGATGCACGCCACCGCTGGTGATGCTGGCCAGCCAGTTGCCCTGGGCGCAGATGGAGACCGCGCTGGTACCGGAGTTTGCCCGCCAGGTATGAGAAGGCCGGACCGTTGCGCAGGGCGAACTGTCTGGCCCCAGCGTGCGGGTCGCCAGCGCAGGTGCTGCCGCCGCCGGGCGCCCGCGACTCCCCCTGCGTCTGAGGGGCCAACCTGATATACCTCAAGCATGCCTACAACCTCAGCGATGAGGGGATGTCATGGCCACCGGCGGCGACCCGCCACCGCACGCGCGCAACATGAAGTTCGGGCGAGGCCAGTCCAGCGTACCAAAGACGAACCTGGGCGCCCTGGCGCGCACCGTCGGCGAGCATCTGAGGGATCGTCCTCGCGCCCAGGGTTGTCTCGAAGGCAAAGTTGCGTCTCTGCGCCAGGGCTCGCTCCAGACCCTTGCGTCCGAACTCCCAGGCCCGGGCGTTGGCCTCCTCGGCCGTCAGGCCCGGATTGGCATCCAGCACCACGCGGGCTGCCAGGTCGGGGTTGAAGTAGTCGACCTTTTTCTGGAGCAACGCGGCGCCGCCCACACTGCTCGTGCCGGCGCCGTTGACGCCGGCCAGCACAAAGATCCTTGCCGGCATCAGCCGCGCGTAGCAGGCGCGGCCGGGGTAGCCGCAGCCGCAACGACCGCCGCCTCACCCAGCGCCGAAGAATCCATGGCAAATGCATCGTCCATCGCGCGTGCAGCCGCCTCGCCCTGCATGCGCGCAAACATATCGTCAAAACGGTGCGTGAGGGCCTCGAGGTCCGGCTCCGACGCCTGCTCCATCTGCAGGTAGCGCTCCACCGACATCAGCACCATGGCGGGCTTCTCGTGGCGCGTGATCACCACCGCGCCGCGCGCCATCACCGTGCTGGCGACCGCCTGCATGCCCGAAGCCAGCTTCGTCGCAGAAAACGACGGCAGATCGCGCGCCAAGCGCTCGATGTCGGAGGAGCCGACGGTCGCGGAAATGGCAGCCATGGAAGATCCTTCGAAACCGGAGTTTTACCCATTTGATGGACTTCGGAAAACACCGCCGACCCTACCTCACCGGTGGATCAGGAGCGATCGAGCACCACCCCCATCGCGCCATCCGAACTTCCGCAGTCGCGCCAGCCCAACTTCGCACCAGGGAGCCACAATCCCCCGATGACCATGCGCACCAAGCCGTCCTCGCCCATCACCTCGCAGCTCGCCAACCACCCGTGGATGCCTGCGCTGGCAGCGGACGGCTACACGGACATATGCGAGCGCGAAGGCCAGTTATGCGGCATTCGCCGATTCAACTTCACCTCCGCCGTGGTCGTCGGCGTAGACCCGGTCGGCTATCGCCGTCGCTACTGCTACGAACATGCACACGAGGCGCGCCAAGCACTGGCCGCCTGGGATGGCAAGGGGCATCCTGGTGGCCCCTGGATCAAGTGCACGGGTGCTGGCATCGAACTGTTGAATCCTGCTCTGACCTGTTGAGGACCACGCCAATCCCAAGGGGCTCGCTTCAGGCGAGCAATGCTTCGCGCAAACAATGCACCGCGCGAAGCGCGATCTCCGCCCAGGGCTGCACACCGACGCATGCGCACACCTTCCATCGGCTCAGCGACAGCAACGCTGGCGCTCAACCCAAGACGTTGCGCTCAACCTGCACCACCCAGATGGTCGGGCTTCAGACCGTCGTTTCCGGGCGGCAACGGCTGGTCGGCACTCTCGAGATATCTGCGCTCCCATAAAACAACATCCAAACAGATCGCGCCGCTAGGCGCGCGTGGCCGCAGCGAGCTTGCCGCGGGGCAGAACTGCAAATTCACTGAAGATCCATGCAATGGCCGTGGGGACCTTGCGCGCGTCGATGCTCTGGCTTTCCTGGCCCAAGTAGATTCTCAGCTCTTGAGCGGGTCCACCTCCCGTGCGATCACTCAAATGAATGCGAAATGCTTTACGCGCAGCGACTTGCAAGGTATGGCGAAATCCTTGATTGAGCTTCATGCGTTCCAGGGGTCCAACACTTTCAGCCCTCGGATGCTGACGAAATCGCTGGTGTTGCGGGTGACCACAGTGAAACCGTGCGAAAGCGCAGTGGCGGCGATCATCGAATCGCGTCGAGCTCTTGGATCGGGGACATGCATGGGCGCGCACAACAGCGCCTCACGCTCGCCAAAAGCTAGGATCCGCCCAGCGAATGCCTTATGGACGGCCGTGGCCCACCGACGCAGCGCTTGTCCCTGGGGCGGTGAACGGCGCTCCAGGCGCACGATGCCTTCCTCCTGTTCGAGAATGGTGATGGCCGAAAGGAAAAACTGATTCTGTGGAACTGTTCCAGCCCAGCGCCGGACCTCTTCTGATTGGCCGAGCTTTCCTGGACGCAGTTCGGCCAGCACATTGGAGTCGAGCAGGTACACCCTTAGACCTCCGGGCGCAGCTGGATGGCCGTCGGAGTGATCTCGAAGTCTTCGACTTCCGACGTATCGGGCATGCTGTCCATCAGCTCGAGCAGCGACACCGTACTATCGCCGTCGCCTCGGGAGAGCGCTCGATAGTCGCCGATGTTGAGGAGCACGAAGGCAGGTTCGCCGTGGTCGGTGATAAAGAGCGGACCTTCCTTGGCCAGGTGCTTCGCGCTGCTGACGTTGTGGCCGAACTCGCGGCTCGTGATCACGTGGGGGGCATTCATGTCCATCTCTCCTGAAACCTATGGGGCCACTGTTTCCAGGTCTTCAACACCTGATAGTCGCATTCCTGCAGCAGGGTCCGAACGTCTTCGGCCGCCTACAGCGCGTGCTCACCCGATTCAGCATGAACGCGGTCGCCATCGAGCATGCAGAAATACCAGCCAAAAGGCACGCCCACGCGCCGATCGAGTCTGCAGCTTGACGTAAAAGTTGTAGACATCGCCGGCCCGGGCTCGCACCTCAGCGAGCTTCTCCCGAAGGGTCCAGGCTGAAAAGTTAGACGCCTTCCCTGCTCGCCAGTTCTCGCCGGTTTTTAGATTAGTCCAGCCGTCGAGCTCCATGATCCAGTGATCGCGCGGTGGCGCGACGCTGCGCCCAGCGCTCCTGGTAGCCCGTCGTTGAAGATGTGCCCCAACTCCCGCCGGCAAGCCGCAGCGACCTGCGCCAGACCGGCATCTCGATGTCGTATTCCTCGCGCAGACTCATGACTGCCCTTGACCAAATCGAGCGATGCTACGGGACCGCGGTCGCCAAACAGTAAATGTAGCTACCGAAGCCACAAATGTCAAGACACAGCCGTTTGCTTGCTAACGGCGATAGCCATCAAGCGGTTTTTCCGCGTAACTGGAGAAAACGGCGTCTATTCGTGGAAATGCGTTCGCCTAAAGTGCAGGAAGGTGTTTCTGAATTCGCGTGCCCCTCAGCCACGTCACGAACCTGGGCCCTGGTGTGCATCTTGGCCGTGGTATCAATCTTGGCGAGCAGCCATTGATGACGGGGGCGCTCGCGCCGGCCGCGGCGTCGACCGCCAGGCCGTGATGAGCCTGACGCTGGGCGACTGGATCGACTCCAGACACAGCGTGCTGATCACCGGGCCGACCGGCGGGGTCAAGTCGTGACTTGCCTGCGCGCTGGCGCAGTCCCTGAAACGCACAAAGGGGTTCGCCATCCTCCATCGCGCTCACGCTGCGTAGCACGACATCCCTTTCTCGTTCGATGACGCCTTGCCTTCACGAGAGAAGACTTCCGACTCGCAGCACGCGTGCTGCGCAATCCAGTGACATGTCTCGAGGCGCCGGCCAAGCGCTGGAGCTGGATGCTGTTGTGTATGGCGACGCGCTGCGCTCACCGAGCGCCGAACGGCAAGGCCGTGCGCGACGCTACGGCGTCCGCCCACCGAAAGCATCGAGGCTTGCCTTTCATCCGTCCGCCGGGCTCGAAGCGCGTAACCGCTGCAGCGGCGCAGTCTCAAAGAATGGGGCGCGCAGCGCCCCGGCCTCGTTCAGACGAGGCCACGCTCGGCCATGGACACCGTGCGACTTCCAGCGACGACGACGTGATCCAGCACCCGCACATCGATGAACGCCAGCGCGTCCTTCAGCGCCGCCGTCAACGCCAGGTCCGCTCGTGACGGCTCTACCATGCCCGATGGATGGTTGTGCGCCAGGATGACGGCCGCGGCGTTGTACCGCAGCGCACGACGCAGCACCTCGCGCGGATAGACGCTGGTCTGCGTGAGCGTGCCGCGAAACAGGTCCTCGAACGCGATCAGCCCATGCTGCGCATTCAGAAACAGCACCGCGAAGCTTTCGTGCCCCTGCCCTGCGAAGTGCAGCTTCAGATAGTCCGCTACCGCCTTCGGCGAACCGAAGGTCTCGCCCGGCAGCATCTCCTCGACAAGCAGCGCACGCGCCAGGCGAAGACCGCACAGCAACGGTTCGCACCCCGGCAGTGATGCATCCCGCGCGGCACCCACCAGCCGATGCAGCGAGCGCCCATGCGCCTCGTAGAGCTGCCCTGCGTCAGCGCCAAGCAACGCATGCAACGCTTCGAGCACCTCGCACTCGGTGTGCGCGGCCGTAGAAGACGATGCCAAGGATTCGGACGATTTCGCACCAGCGGATGCGAAGAAAGCGGGTGTGTTCATGAGGAAGAACTCCTGTGGATGACACAGGCGGGATTGCCTGCGAGACCCCGCCACCCCGTCGCAGCGCAGCGCTCAAGGCCGCCGCAGGCGCGCGGCACGCGCCGAGCACGCGAAGCGCGCGCAGGGCCTTGAACGCGAGAACGATGGGGTAGCCTCAGGGCTCACAGGCAAGCCCTCCACACCCTCCACGACGATCACCAAGGTGTCCTCTTCTGCAGGGAGAGGCCGTTGCGGGACGCCATCGACCACATCGCCCATGGGCCATCCTGAGTCCAGTGGGCACGCCGTCAAACCAAGGCTTGCGCAGGTCACGCAAGACGCTCATCGTTGGAATGTCCACGTTATGGCAAAGTTTGCCATATTGTTATAGAGTACCTTGCATGACGACGATGAACATTTCACTTCCGGAAGAGATGAAGGCATTCGTCGATGCACAGGTCGCGGAGCGCCGTTATGGCAATGCGAGCGAATACATGCGAGACCTGATCCGCCGCGACTTGGCACGCGAGCAATTTCGGGCTGTCATTCTTTCCAGCCTTGAATCCGGGCCCTCCGTGGAATGGACACCAGCCCACTTCGACGCACTGCGCGACGAGATCGCACAGGCCGAATCGACACAGACGAGTCAGCCAGCGGCGTCCGCAAGGCGCAGGACCGGGGAGGCTGCCTCCAAAACTGGCAGGAAGAAGAAGGCGGATTGAGCTTGAAAGGCGCCAAGAGGTTTCTTGTCCGTCCTCGCGCCAGCGCGCAGATTGCCGCCGTGATTCGGTACTACGCCGTCACCATGCGGGCTCCGAACGCGGCCAGGGGTTTCGTGGATGAGTTGCAGAAGGCCTACGAACTCATCAGACGCAACCCTGATGCCGGCTCGCCACGGCTCGAGACCGAACTCGGGATGCCTGGCCTACGTTCATGGGGACTGCCCAAGTACCCCTACCTGATCATCTATTTCCGGCACCCGAACTTGGTGGATGTGGTGGACGTGCCGCACACACGCACCAACTATGTCGCCGCGCTGATTGACCACCTGTGATTCGATGAGGTCGCCCAGGGAACCTTGTCAGCTTCTTGGATCGGTGGGGCGTTTGACGTCCGAATCTCCTTCGAAAAGCGGAACAGTCTGGGCCGAGATGGACTTGCCGTGTTGATCAAGGCGACAAGACAGTTTTCTTCGACCAACCGCCGCATGCCTCAGGATGCGCGCGCAGGGCCTTGAACGCGAGAACGATGGGGTAGCCTCAGGGCTCACAGGCAAGCCCTCCCCAGCCTCCCCAACGCCAACGAAGGGGTTCAAAGCATTGCGCTCACGGTCGCGGTCGCCTGCGCCCCACCGTCGTCATGCGCTGCAAAGCACCGGGACATGCGTCAATCAAGCTGCCACACCATGGCGTGGCGCAGCGTGCAAGCGCTCGTTCCGGCCACGCCCCCAGGTGCACGGCACGTGAGCAACGCTCACGCCCCGCGCACGAGGGTCGCGTTGCGACCCTGAGGAAGCGCCTGACGCATCCATGCGCGTCGATGCGCTTCCGAGCGCCGACGGCGCTTCAGTCGGCCTGGGGCCCGACCATGGCCTGCAGCTGCTCGATCAACCCAGGCTCCACGAACACGCAAGGCTTGTCAGCCGCCAGCCGGACGTCGAACAGCCGATCGAACACTTCGCGCTTCAGGTGCGCGATCTGACCGGTGCGATACGCCTGCTCCGGACGGAGATTGCCTTGGACCGACGCAGCCCCGCTGCGTTGCGGATCGCATTCGACCAAGGCCACGAACCCCTCGTCGAACATCTTGCGATGCTCGGCGCACAGACCCCAGCCAGTCAGCGTGTGACGCCCCATGCTCGCGCGCAAACGTCGATCGAGCAGCAGGTTGCCGGTTTCGAAACTGACGCCGCACACCAGGCAGACATGCTGCTCCATCGACACGTGCGATTTCTCATTCATGATGATCTCCGGTTGTCGGGCGGGATTGCCCGAAACCGTGGCCTGCACGGCGCAGCGCAGCGGTCAGGGGTCCAGGACGGCCGCAGGCCGCCAGCGCCGCACAGCGGCGCGCAGCCCTTGACGGCGAGAACGCCGTGCTACGGTGAAGGTGCCAGCAAGACCGCACACACTCGCCCTGCACCCCTCAACCCTCCAACGGTTCCTGACGCAGCGCTTGATGCGAACTCGGGCTGCTGAGCACGCGCCGACTCGCCAAGGCCGATGCCACTTGGCCGCAACAGCGGCTTCTACCGTGCTGCGAACCGGGCCAGTCACACAACAAGTGGCACGCGCATCCCGGATGCCCACAAGAGGAAAGCAAAAAAGCCCGATTCGTCCGAGTCAGGCTGACTTGCTCATCCGGAATGAGAAATTTGGTGGCCGGGGCTGGTTCAAAAAGCCTCTGCAACTCGCACCAACACCAGCTTTCACTTGACTGTTCTGGTTCCCGAGCACACGGTTGGGCACACCAGACCCATAGCAGCGATCGATTCCGCTTTGGGGCCTGATCGCTACTTGCGATCCAGCCCACCCCGCCCGGGTGATGGGGTGGTCGCCCTCGTTGGATTTTTTCTTGTTTTATTGACAAGTAACTAGCAAATGCAACAAACTCCAGCATGCTCTCTGCCTCGACAAGTGAACAAGCAGTCCTGGCCTTGGCCAAACAGCGGCCGCTGCTGCGCGCGCGGGATCTGGCAGCGCATGGCCTTCCAACGATGGCGCTCAGCCGGCTGGTCGCCGCTGGCGAGCTCGAGCGGGTCGCCCGTGGTATTTACAGCCTGCCGGGGCGCCCGCTGAGCGAGCACCGCTCGCTGGCAGAGGTCGCGCTCCGCGTGCCGCAGGGCATCGTCTGCCTGCTGTCAGCGCTGCGCGTCCACGGGATCGGCACGCAAGCGCCATTCGAAGTGTGGATCGCGATTCCACGCAACTCGCCAACACCCAGGCTCGACCAGCCCGCCTTGCGCGCCATCCGCATGTCCGGCCCCGCACTGTCCGAAGGCGTCGAACCCATGCAGATCGACGGTGTCAGCGTGCCAATCTTCAACGCGGCCAAGACCATTACCGACTGCTTCAAGTTTCGCCACAAGATCGGCCTTGACGTGGGGCTCGAAGCGCTGCGCGACGGCTGGACGCAACGCAAGGTGACGATCGATGCACTCTGGCACTACGCCACGATCGACCGCGTATCCAATGTGATGCGACCCTACCTCGAAAGCGTCACGACGTGAGCCGCAACATCGCAGCCTCGATACGCGCCCGCTTGAAGCAACATGCGGATGCAAGGAAGCGGGACTTCAACCTGACGCTCACCCACTATGGCCTGGAGCGTCTGCTGTATCGTTTGTCCATCTCACCGCACGCCTCCAACTACGTGCTCAAGGGCGCACTGCTGTTTTCGCTCTGGTACGACCAGCCCCATCGCCCAACCCGAGATGCCGACCTGCTGGGATTCGGTCAGGACGATGTGGAATCGGCAGTGAACGCCTTTCGAGAGATCTGCCAGATCGCCGTGGAGGATGGGATCGCTTTCGATGCTGCGTCGGTACACGGCGTCGTCATTCGCAAGGAAGCCGGCTACGGCGGCGTGCGAGTCGACCTGCGAGCGACACTGGACGGCGCGCGCATCGCACTACAGGTAGATATCGGCTTCGGCGATGTGGTGACGCCAGCCGCGGAAGCGATCAGCTATCCAATCCTGCTCGATGACTTGCCCGCTCCACAGTTGCGCAGCTACCCGAAGTACACCGTCGTGGCCGAGAAGTTCCATGCAGTCTGTCTCCTGGGCATGGCCAATACCCGGATGAAGGACTACTTCGATCTCTGGATACTGATGAGCGAAGGCACGCTGGATCCAACCGACTTGCACCACGCCATTTCCGCCACCTTCGAACGCCGGAAGTTCGCAATGATCAGCAGTCTTCCTGATGGATTGAGCGACAGCTTTTCTGGCGATACGACGAAGCAAAAGCAGTGGGCAGCCTTCTTGAAGAAGAACCGGCTTGAAGCCATGGACCTGGCGGATGTCGTGAAACGGCTGCGCGAAGAATTCCAGAAGCTCGGCATCTTCTGATGCTGCCGCCAGGAGGCAAAGTGTCTCTCTCGTCCGAGTGATCTGCCCCGGTCAGGCGTATCAATGTTGAGTTTGCGAGTCCAAGGTTGTGAAACTACTTGCTCTCCGGTGATTGCCCTGCATCCCCAACGCGCTGGCGATGCACAACGTCCCCGTGATGGCAAAGTTTGCCATATCGTCATAAAGTACCTTGCATGGCCGCTTGCTGTCCACCGCAAGACTTGCCGGCGCGGCGATCGCGCAGGCTTTGGAACCATGAATACCTGAGCGAGGGCGCCGCATCCACGAGGCGGCACTGTGCGAGCACCTTCGACTCCGGCAAGCAGCATCCGAGGCCCGTGAGCCTCTTTCTCGGATGCAGTTGTTCAGAAGCTGAACTAGCGCAAATTCGCTTTTTGCCGTCGCGCTTTTTTGAGCGCTGTCAAACCTGATAGGCGACGACGGGCGGTTCGTACCGAGTCTGGCGCACCAGCACGCCGTCAGCGTCCGCATAGATCCATGCACCCGGCTTGATCGTGACGTCGCCGAAAGACACTGCGACGTCGCGCTCATGGGGAGATTGCACCGCCGAACTTCGTGGCGTCGTGCACAGCGCCTTGACGCCGAGATCGTAGGTAGCGATCTCCTCGGCGTCGCGGATCGCCCCGAAGACGATAGCGCCCGCCCAACCGTTTCGCACGGCGATGGATGCCATGGTTCCGCCGAACAGCGCGACAGCACGCGAGCCGCTGCCATCGATGACCAGAATCCTTCCATGGCCAGGCTCTAGGCAGGCTTGGACGCCGGCGCGGTGGTCATCACGGACCTTGAGCGTCACCGCCTGACCCCAGAATGTGCGCCGCCGTCCGAAATCGCGGAAGGGGGCATCGCAGAGCTCGCAGGCAAGCGGGTCGTCATCGGAAATATCCGCGGTCGCGAATGTCATGGTCGAATCCTTGCGTTCTCTCGCTTGATGGCCGGGCTCAATGCCTGCACGGCTCAGGCGCCGGACTTGAAGACCGGCGCGGTGATCTGGTTGTGCAGTCCCCCATCCACGAAGATGTCCGTGCCATTGATGTAGCGTGCAGCGTCGCTGGCAAGGAAGGCAGCGGCTTCCGCCGCATCCCACGGTGATCCCATCGCGCCCGGCGGACAAGTCGCGTTGCGCGTCTTCAGCAGATGGTCCAGTCCTTGCGCATGGGCTTCCGCCAACTGCTCTCGCACGAGCGCGGTATCCATCAGTCCGAGCAGGATGTTGTTGCACCGGATGCCACGGGCCGCATAGTGCATCGCCACGGTCATCCCGAGCGCATTCAGCGCCGCCTTGCTCGCGTGGTAGGCACAGGCGCCCGATACGCCAGCACGCGTGCTCGCGATGGACGACACCTGCACGATGGCCCCTCGCCCCGAACGGCTCATGATCGGAAGCACGTGCTTGAGGGCCAGGAAGGCCGACCGCGCGTTCAACGCGAACGAGCGGTCCCAATCTTCGACACTGAGCTCCTCGGGCCCGCCCTGGATCACGACGCCGACGTTGTTCACGAGAATATCGATGCTCCCGTTGACTTCCTGCGCCCGGCTCACCGCTTCGCGAATCGCGGACTCGCTGCACACGTCGGCCTCGATCACTTCACAGAGTCCTCCCTGCTCGCGCGCGAACCGCTGGGTGCGGCGCGCGGCCTCCAGGTCTCTGTCGGCGGCGAACACCACCGCGCCCTGGCTTGCCATCCTGATGGCGATTGCCGCGCCGTTTCCGGGGCCGCTTTCGGCGGCACCCGCGCCGAAGATCAACGCGGTTCTGGACTGGAGAGGTTGGCTCATCTCGGACTCATCCTTACTGCGCCATCGAGGCGCACGCATTCACCATTCATGTAGTCATTGGTCAAGAGAAACTCGACCAGATGAGCGAACTCCCCGGGCTCACCGACGCGCTTCGGAAACGGCACGGAGGCCTCCAGTGCGCGCCTCACATGTTCGGGTCCTGTCCGCAGCATCGGCGTGTCGAAGAAGCCGGGCTTGATCGCGTTGACCCGTATGCCCTCGCCCGCGAAGTCCCTCGCAATGGGCAGGGTCATGCCCGCGACGCCAGCCTTCGATGCGGCGTACGCAGCCTGCCCCATCTGGCCTTCGTCCGCCGAGATCGAAGCGGTATTGACGATCGCGCCGCGCTCGCCGCTGGGCAAGCGGTCCAGCGCCAGCATGCCGGCCGCCGACTTCGCGATGCAACGAAAGGTCCCGAGCAAATTGACCTGGACCACCCGCTCGTACTCGGCCATCGGGTAGTGCCGCACCGCGCCGGTGAGCTTGTCGCGTCCCGCGGACTTGTGGGCATGCACGACGCCCGCGCAGTTGACCAGGATGCGTTCCTGGCCATTGGCCTGGCGGGCTCGGGCAAGCGCCCGTTCGACGCTTTCGTCCGAAGTCACGTCGGCAGCGCAGAAGACGCCCCCTATCTGTCGGGCCAGCGACTCGCCAGCCTCCGCGTCCAGGTCGAGCAGCGTCACCTTGACACCCAGGGACGCCAGTCGAATCGCGGTTGCCGCACCCAGGCCCTTGCTCGCACCGGTCACGACGGCCGACACGTTGGCGTCCAGCTTCACGACGTCGCCCTCGCACTGTCCGTCAGGGCCTTGCGCTCGGCGTGAACGTTGTCGGGGTGATCGGTCAGGGCCTGAGCAAGCAGGCGTTCCAGGGGCTTTTCGGATGCCGTCTTCGGGATCTCCGGCACCACCTGGATGAAGCTCGGCACGAAGTTCGCCTCGAGCGCCGTGCGACAGCAGCGGAAGAGCGCCTGGACATCGAGTTGTGCATCCGGTGCGAACACGACGGCAGCCACGACATCCTTTTCACCGGCCGCACCCGAGGCGGCCGGAATGCCATACACGAACACATCGCAGACCAGGCCCGAATCCACGATGGCCTTCTCGACATAGGCGGTGCTGATGAAGTCTCCATTGCGGCGCACGCCCCCGCCCTTGCGGTACTCGAAGAAAAGCCATCCGTCGGCGTCTTCACGAACCACGTCACCCATGTGCAGCCACCCGCCTTCGCCCTTGCGGGCGGAAGCCTCGGGATCGCCGACGTACTCGATCTGAAAGGGCGAGCCATCTACGGGGCGCAGCCAGAGCTCGCCCGGCTGGCCTTGCTGCACATCCATGCCCGCGTCGTCGACGATGCGATGGATGAAGTGCGGCGCGATGCGTCCGATGCTGCCGACGGGGCCTTCATTCAATGGCTTGATCGCGAGGCCTCCTTCGGCCGATCCGTAGAACTCGAGGATCCGTACGTCGAAGCGACGCTCGAACCGCTCCCACAGCGCGGCCGGCATACCGGCCGAGACGACGAGCCGCACCGGGTTGTCCGCATCGTTGGCCTTCGCCGGCTCGGCGTAGATCGAAGTCGGCATGCCACCGAGCACCGTGAAGGTCGTGCATCCGTATCTGCGCGTGAGGTCCCACAGCCTGGAGCGCGTGAAGCGACGCGAGAACACCACCGGCAGGCCGCCCAGGAGCGCCGGCGCCAGGGTCACCTGCAGCGCGTTGGCATGGGTCAGCGACAGTCCGGAATAGAGCCGGTCGTTCGCCTGGTAGCCGAATCCCCGCAGCGCGGCAGCGGCGGTCTCGCAGAAGCGCCTCTGCGTCATGACGATCCCCTTGGGGTCGCCCGTGGTGCCGGAGGTGTGAAGGATCAACATCCTGTCGGCGCCGTTGGACTCCGGAAGCGGCAGGTCCTCACCCGCGTCCAGGCAAAGATCGGCGTAGCACTCCACGCGCGGCCCCCACAGGGCGCGGCCCGGGCCCTCGTCGGTGGGGAGCGCGGCGACCCTTGCCACGGCAGCCGCGCCATCCAGCGCATCTTCGACGTGACGCAGCGCGTAATCGGCCGCGACCAGTCCGGTCGCCTTTGCGTTGGCGACCATGAAGGCGAGTTTCTCCCCCTTGGTGCGCGGATCGATCGGAACCAGGACCGCGCGCAGCAACGATGCAGCGACCAGCAGGTCGACGAATTCGGCGTGGTTGGCCATCAGGAGCGCCAGCACGCTGCCCGGCCCCACGCCGCGGCGACGCAGGCCGCGCGCCAGGGCCTGGCCGTTTCGCCATAGTTGGCCATAGGTGCGCGTGACATCGGGCAGCGCCGTACCGCCTTCGAACACGAGCGCTTCGCGCTCTGGCTGCGAGCGGGCAAACTCCCAAATGATCGAAGCCAGGTTGTCGTGGGACTTGCTGCTCATTGCATCACGCCTTCTGAAGCACGCTGATGACGATCGCCGCCGCATCGTCGCCGATCCAGCCTCCGCCGTTCTCCGCCAGCGCGGTACGGGCACCGATCACCTGACGCGCGCCGCAACGCCCGCGCAACTGGTCGGTGAGCTCGACCAGCTGCGCGCATCCCGAAGCGCCGATCGGATGGCCTTTGCGCAGCAGCCCGCCCGACGGGTTCACGGGAACACGACCTCCCAGCCGAGTCGCGCCGCTGTCGAGCAACGCAGCAGCATCGCCAGAAGCCGCGAGTCCCAGGTGCTCGTAGTAGATCAGCTCGGCCGGGGCGCCGGCATCGTGCAGCTCGACAAGGTCGAGATCGGCCGGCCCCACACCCGCCAATTCATAGGCCTGGGACGCAACAGCCGGAGCCAGCCGTGCGTGGTCATCGTCGGTGTAGTCCCAGCCAGAGGCCAGCACGGATGAGAGAACACGAACTCTTTGCTGGATGCCGAGCCTCTTCACCGCGCTTTCGGACATCAGGACGAGCGCCGCGGCGCCGTCTCCGACCGGCGCACACATCGGCCGCGTCATGGGATCGACGATGAGAGGTGCGGCGAGTACCTGCTCAACGGTGAGGACTTCCTGAAACTGCGCCTTTGGGTTGAGACTCCCATGGAACGAGTTCTTGGCGGCGACCGCGGCAAAGTCGCGCTGCGTCACTCCGCTTCGCGCCATGTAGTCACGCGCCATGCTCGCGTACAGGTCCATGAAGAGCGATCGCGACTTGCCCGCTTCCGCGAGGTTGGCATCGGACTTGGTCTCGCGGAGGCTTCGTGACAACCTTTCATAGACCTCGTCGATGGCCTCGAGGTCGACGGCGCCCTGGAAGACGGAGAACGTGCGGGCCTTGTCCTCGCTGTAGAGCTTCTCGAAGCCAGCGATGAGCACGATGTCGTAGGCGCCCAGTCCGATCATCTGGAAAGCCTGTTGAAAAGCCGTCGCCGACGTGGCGCAGGCGTTCTCGACGTTGACCACGGGAATGCGGCCGATTCCCAGGCCGCGAAGCACCACCTGACCCGGAACCAGCACCTGGCCTGTCATCACGCCTGCTGCCGCGTTCCCCATGTAAGCGGCCTGGAGTTGCGATGCTTCGATTCCGGCATCGGACAACGCCGCGGTGATTGCCTCCGCCGCGAGCGACTTCAGTCCGCGATCGAGAAACTTGCCGAAGCGGGTCATGCCCGTGCCGGCGATGAATACAGGTTGCATGGAATAGGGGTTCGATCCGGAGAGCATTCGAAGGCGCATACTCGCGCCGATCTCGGTTGTTGATGCGGCGCTCGGGCTATCGGCCGCGAGGCGCCGCGCATCCACAGTGCCCGCCCCCGCTTTCGCGGGCGGCAGCGCGACGATTACTCGGGCTTGAAGTTGATGGCTCGCAGCATCTCGCCGTTCTTCTCGAAGTCGGCTTGCAAGGAACTCACCAGTTCCTCCGGGGTGCGCGGCTGACCGACGCCGAAGCCGTATTCGATGAGTCGGTCGCGCACGGCCTTTTGTTCCATCACCTTGAGCGTTGCCTGGCGCAGACGCGCCTGCGCGTCGGCCGGCATGCTCGGCGTGACCCACAGGCCGATCCAGACCACCGTCTCGATGCCCGGATAGCCGAGCTCGCGAAACGTCGGCACGTTGGGCAACGCCGGCGAACGCTCCGGAAGAGTCACCGCGAATGCTTTCAGTTTGTTCGCCTTGATCATCGGCAGTGCCGTCGACATGCCGTCGAACATCAGCGGCACGTGCCCGCCCATGACGTCGGTGAGGCCGGGCGCCGATCCCTTGTAGCCAACGTGCGTCATGTCCAGGCCGGCGGCCTGGTTCAGCTTCAGGCCCGCCACGTGCGCGACCGTTCCGGCGCTGTACGAGGCGTAGCTGACCTTGCCCGGATTCGCCTTCACGTAGCTGACGAGCTCGGCCACGGTCCGGGCAGGCACGGATGGGTGGCCGACCAGCACCAGGCCGAAGCGCGCGAACTCCGCGAGCGGCTTGATCTCCTTCGCCATATCGATCTTCAGCTTCAGGATATGCGGCACCTCGGAGACCATGCCACTGATGCCGACCAGCACCGTCGATCCATCTTGCGGCGAGTGCATCAGGTCGTTGACCGCGATCGCGCCACCGGCACCCGGCTTGGGATCGACCACGACCGCCTGGCGCAATTCCTTCTGAAGCCCGTCGCCCAGGATGCGAGCGACGATGTCCGAGCCTCCGCCCGCGGGGGCGGAGACGATGATGCGCAGCGGCTTGTCGGATGCGGGTTGCGCGCGCACTTCGGGTGCGCCGAGAACGATCGCTCCCGCGAGCGCAATCAGCGCCGTCGAGAGGTGTCGTCGGGAGAAATCGAAACTCGATGCTTTCATGTATGTCTCCTGTTTTTCTTTGGGGTTGATTGCGCGATGCGGCTGGGTGCCGGTCTTCACTTCACCGTCTTTTTTCGCGCAGGTGCTTTCGCCGAGAGCGGTGATGCCGAGTCCTGTCTCTTGACCGGCGCCATGATTCCGCCCCAGAGGATCGACATCAGCGGCGCCGCTTGCGCCGAAAGGGAATAGCTTCGACGGCGGTATTCCCACATCAGGAAGGCCCGGTTGAAGATGGCGTTGAAGGCATCGAGCATCACTCGGCTGTCGATGTCGCTTCGAAGTTCGCCTTGCCGTTGCGCCTCATTGATCGTGTGCAGCAGGCGCTTCATCATCCCGGGCTGCGCGTAGCTCGGGTCGCGCATCCAGCGCTCGAGCGGAACGGTCATGAAGATGATGCGGCCGACACCGGGGTTCCTCTCGTAGAACTCCAGATGCATCTGCAGCACGCCGAGCAGCCTCGTCCTGACGTCACCCTCTCCTTCGAGCGGCTCGAATGACGCCGGATACAGACCTTCGAGCCAATGCTGGATAAACCAGAACAGCAGCGACTCCTTGTCCCCGAAGTAGCTGTAGATCGTTCTGAAACTCATCCCGGCTTCGCGTGCGATCGTTCGCATATCGGCACGGTGGAAATCGCCGGCGGCGTACGTCTCCATCACGACGGGCGACAGCCGATCGCGCAGATGATCGGGAATGATGCGTTCGCTCGCAAAGGGTGTCGGCCCTTGCGTCTTCGCCTTCGCGTCGATGTTTTTGGTCATGTCTCGAGTCGTGAGTAACGTTGTTACCCGGCATGGTAACGAAGTTACCTTCTGCCTATCTAGGGTCAAACCCTTACCCGTTTCGACCTCCCTAAGTTCGACACCTCGCTTAGGATAACGATGTTACCTAGGTCGTTTTTGCCGGTGTTTGGCGAGGGAAAGATGCCCGCGGAAACACCTCTTCAACTCAGCTGCGCGTGCAATAGGAGAAGCAATTGAAGCTCGAAGGAAAGACAGCCCTGGTCACGGGTTCGACCAGCGGCATTGGCCTGGCCATCGCGAAGGCGCTCGCGCGTCAAGGCGCGAACATCGTTCTCAACGGGCTCGGCGACATCGACGCCGCCCAACGCGAAATTTTGGCAAGCGGTGCCAGAGCGATGCGCCATGAGGCCGACATGCGAGACCCCGCACAGATCGAAGACCTGATGAAGTTTTGCGCTTCCAGCTTCGGTCGCGTCGACGTACTGGTCAACAACGCGGGGATCCAGCATGTGGCGAACGTCGAGGCGTTCCCAGTCCAACGATGGGACGAAATCATCGCGGTGAATCTTTCGAGCGCCTTTCACACCACGCGACTGGCACTTCCAGCCATGCGCGCCGCCAACTGGGGAAGAATCATCAACGTGGCATCGACCCACGGCCTGGTGGCCTCGGCGCAGAAGTCGGCCTATGTGGCGGCGAAGCATGGCATCGTCGGATTGACCAAGGCCGTTGCGCTTGAGACCGCAACGACCGGCATCACCTGCAACGCGATCTGCCCTGGGGCAACGCTCACGCCTCTGGCACAAAAGCAGATCGACGATCGAGCCCGGCTCGACAGCGCCTCGGTCGATGAGACGCGGGTCAGGATGGTCGGCGAGAAGCAACCTTCGCTGGACTTCGTCACCGTCGAGCAGTTGGCCGAACTTGCCGTGTTCATGTGTTCGCCCAGCGCGGATCAAGTCCGCGGCGCTGCCTGGGCCATGGATGGGGGCTGGACGGCCCAGTAGTCGTCCTGTGCTTACCAGACTCGATGAGCTAGAAAAACCAAAGTGTGTTCACTATTTTAGACAAATTATAAGGCTTTGACTAAAATAATGGACACCATGCCCGCTGCGATCCAACTTGATTCCCCGACTTCCAGTGAACTGCTGCGCCAGTTCGGCGAGCGGTTGGCGTCTGTGCGCCGTGCCCGCGGGCTGACAGCGCTGAGCTTTTCTCGCGAACTTGGCATTTCTCGCACGACGCTCGGTGCGGCCGAGCGTGGCGAGCCCGCCGTGACAATGGGAACCTACATGCGCATCCTTGCGCAACTGGGTATGGCGGCGGACATTGCCCTTCTTGCAGCACAGACGGAAAACTCTGCCAGCATCATGCGCCGTCACCAGCGTTTCGCACGCGAGGTCGAGCGTGGCCAGCGTCACCCGCAGACTCTGTTTGCGTTTCCGGCCGAACTTGTCGCGCGAGCCGAGTTGGAGTTTCCTGAGAATGCGTTCGGTGAGCCGCAGCCGTGGTGATCGATATCAAGGGCAAGAAGGAGGCCATCACTCCGCCTGACATCGTCAACCGGTTGCTTGCAGCGGCCGGCGAAGACATGGTGCTCGTGGGCGGCCAAGCGTTGGCATTTTGGGTCTTGCGATACGAGTTGGTCATACCGAGCGGGCACGCTGCGATCTCCAGCGACACGGATTTCCTTGCGGTCGCGACCCATGGGCGTGCACTGGTTGAGCGGATGGCCGAAGTCATCCACGGACAAGCACTGTTTCCGAGCCGTCGAGCCTTGACGGCCCTTGTCGGGCAAGCCGTTCGCCCCATCAGCGACGACGAGTTCGTCAATGTCGACGTCATCGACAGTGTGATCGGGATTGCCGAGGAAGACGTTCGATCGCGCGCCGTACATGCGGCGGTGGACGGCCAATCTTTTCTAGTGATGCACCCTTTGCACGTTCTTAGATCGCGCTTGGCCAACATCTACGCGTTGACGGAGAAGCAGGGCATCAAAGGTGAAATGCAGTTGGCCTTGGCGATAGACGTGGCGCGCGAATTCGTACGGACAGAGGCCCGGGACAAGCAAGGTCACGGCGAGTCGACGCGAAGTCCCATACAGCCGTACATCACCGAGATTGAGCGCATGGCGTTGGATGACGCAGGCAGAAAAGTGGCGCAAAGATTCGGCATCCGTGTCGCCGATGCAATCGATCCGTCAAGCATTCCCGCCGGTCCATTCTGGGATCGAAAATGGCCGACACTCGTGACGCTGATGTCAGCGGACTATGCCAACCGATATCAGCCACCGAAGCCTTGAGTGATCGTGCCCTTGGCGTTCTCTCTTCTTGGCGGGTCGCTCAGGTGATGAGTCGTGGAGGTCTGCGCAAAGCACTGGACTGGCCTGCATCGGCCAAAGGGAAGCGCAGTTGCTCCTTCAGGTAGGCAATGAATGCCTGCACCTTTGGCGACGGCAAATGCTCGCGTGACGACAGGGCATTGAGTTCCTGCGGCGGTCCCCACCACCCGGGAAGCACGCGCACAAGCCGGCGCGCCTTCACGTCGGCCGCCATGCTCATCTCCATCGCCAAGGAAATTCCTTCGCCCTGCAGCAGCGCGGGATGCAGGAAAAATGGATCGCTCGCGACGATGACGGGATGGACGAGAAACCCGCGCGGCTTGCCCGTGCCCTTGCGCATGGGCCACACATACCCCACGTCACGACGCGCCTGATGCAACGTGAGTGTGCGGTGGTCGCACAGTTGCTCCGGCGATGGGGGAAGACCGGCGCGCTTGACGTAGGCAGGGCTCGCGAAAGCACCCGACGGAAAGCTCGCGAGCCGGCGCGCGACGAGACTGGAGTCGGGCAGTTCGCCCAGGCGCAGCGCGATGTCGATCTCGGACTCGACCAGGTCGAGCGTCGCATGCGATGCCACGATCTCGATCTTCACGTCTGGGTAGCGCGCACGAAAGCCTGGCAGCAGCGGAGCAATCCAGTCGACGCCGAATGAATAGGGCATCGTCAAGCGGAGCCAGCCGCGCGGGCCGTCGCGCAGCTTGTGGACCTCTCCCTCTGCATGCTCCAGCGTCGCTGCAATGCCTCGACAGTGTTCGTAGTAGATCGCACCGGCCTCGGTGAGGCTGAGCTTGCGCGTGGTGCGCCTCAGCAACTGCGCGCCCACATGCTTTTCGAGCTCGAGGACCCGTCGGCTGACCGTCGTCTTCGGTATCTGCAGCGCATGCGCCGCCGCGGTGAAACTGCCTTCCTGCACAACCCGCACGAACACGAGGGTGTCGTTCACATCTCTTCTCATGGCGGCGATCTCTTCAATGGCATCGGTGCACATTGTCCCATCCATGGGCCAATTCTTGCCACTTCGATGGGCTAATCAAACTGGCCGCCCCTGCTTATCTTCGGTGCTTCACTGCCACGGAAGAACACCATGAACTTGAGCGAATACGCGAATTTCGACGCTGTCGACCTGGCCCGCCTGGTGGCCAAGGGCGACGTCCGGCCGGCCGAACTCGCCGCCCTGGCCCTCGCGGCGGCCGATGCGGTCAACCCCGCCGTCAATGCCGTCGTCGAGCAGTGGACGCCCGAAGAGGTGGATCTCGCCACGGCTAAGGCCACGAACGGTCCGCTCGCAGGCGTGCCGTTTCTCATCAAGGACCTTGCGATCCAGATGGCCGGACGGCGCTGCGAACTTGGCAGCCGTCTCGCCGATGGGCTGGTCGCCGCGGACGATTCGCTGCTGATGCGCCACTACCGGCGTGCCGGTCTGGTCACCGTCGGGCGCACGACCACACCCGAGATGGCCTTCAGCACCGAAACCGAGTCGGTGCAGCAAGGCGCCACCCGCAATCCGTGGAACCCCACCTTGAGCGCGGGCGGCTCCAGTGGCGGCTCGGGCGCCGCGGTGGCGGCAGGTATCGTGCCGATCGCGCACGCAACCGATGCGGCCGGCTCGATCCGGGTTCCAGCCGCCTACAACGGGCTTTTCGGTCTCAAGCCGACGCGCGGGCGCACCTCAAACGGGCCGGCGCTTGATGAAGTCTTTGGCGGTCTGGGCGTGCAACTGGGTCTGAGCCGCTCCGTGCGCGACAGCGCCGCGCTGATGGATGCCGTACAGGGCTATTCCCAAGGCGATCCGTACTACACGCCGGCGCCTGCCGAAGGCTTCCTGTCTCAGGTCGGGCGCGATCCCGGCAGGCTTCGCATCGGGCTCATGCTGCATCCTTGGAATGGCGTACAGACGGCCGACCCCATCGCGCAGGCCGCGCGCGACGTCGCAGCCCATCTGCAGTCGCTCGGTCATCGCGTCGAGGAGGTGGCGCCCGTGCTGGGGGTCTCGTGGGAAGCCTTCGTGCATGCCAACGCGCAGATCTGGTGCGCAACGCTCGTACGCTGGATCGACGGGCTCGCCGCCGCCACGGGGCGCCCGATCGCTGCGAGCACCCTGGAGCCTTCGACGCTTGCCAACTACCGCTACGGCCAGGAGGCACGTGCTGTCGATTTCGCGGCGGCTTTCGAGGTCCGCAACACCGTATCGCGCGCGGTGGGCGCCTGGTTCGACGACATGGACGTGCTCATGACCCCCACGCTGCCCGAGATGCCGGGCGCGCTCGGCAACTACAGCGAAGGCGCCGAGCGCATGAGCGGCCTCGACTGGACCGCGCGGGTCTTCCGCCATACGCCCTTCACGCCGCCAGCCAATGTCGCAGGTACGCCGGCCATGTCGGTGCCGCTGTGCGTCGACCCCGATACCGGACTGCCGATCGGAATCCAGTTCATGGGAGGGTTTGCGCGCGAAGACCTGCTGCTGCGGCTGGCCGGGCAACTGGAACAGACGATGCCTTGGGCCGCGCGCCGACCCGCGGTGTGGGCTGGTGCGGCTTAAGGGAATCACAAGAAGGCGATGGTACAACCCGCCGGCTTTGCACGGATCGCGGGGCTGTATTGACCGCCGCCGCCCCGATGGCGACAGCACGCGCTGCGTATCGGTCACCGCGAAGAACTGCGAGGTCGCGCGCATCCAGCGCGAGATGGTTTGATCGCTCGCGTCAGATGGGGAGGCCTGGTTCGGCGCAGCGAGATCTCACACGATTGATGAGTTCTGAGCGAGCTCGTGAGGTGCTGATGCCACTGCCGCCAAGGCAGGGCACCTCATTCCAATGCCGCTATCCACTCCCGTCATGCCCCCGTAACCAGCGGGAGCAAACAGTCGTGGACAAGAGGCAGGCCTTGCCGACGGCCCAAACAACATCCAAGATTCACTGAGTCAGCAAGTCGCCCTAAACCAGAATTCGCTGGGTCAGTAGCCGGCCTCGCGCTGATGACGCAGAGCCAGTACCGTGACCACATCAATGTCTTCGTCGTACCGGTAAAGCGATACGTAACCGCCGCTACCGAAGTCGATCACCCACTCGCGATACTCAGACGGCAAATCCTCCAGCGGCCGTCCGATCAACGGCTGCAAACCCAGCACCTTCACGCCCTGCAGAATGCTTAGAGCAGCGCGCCGCGCTGCTTGCGGGTTTTTCGGACGCAAGAACTCACGCAAACGCTGCAGGTCGCGCAGCGCCGCAGGCGCGAACCTCACTTGTGGCATTCAGGCTCAGGCTGCTCGTTGTCCGTGCCCCAACTGTCCAACCAAGCACTCACTTCTTCGGCCGTGACGTGCAGACCCGTCTGCTGAAACTCATCCCAGGCGGCCACCGCTTGTTCATGAAGCTCCTGACGCTTTTCCTCCCGCTCCACATACTGCGCGATCGCCTCGCGCATGAGCCAGTGCGGCGCGCGGTGGCGCGCCTCGGCCAGACGCTTGAGCCGGCCCTTGAGCTGGGGGTCGAGTTTGACCGGCGTGGGCGCGATGGACGAAGAAGAACTCGCGGTAGTCATGGGTAATACTTTATCAACTTTCAGCGCATCCGGGCAGTTGCACCAGCGTTCCCGCGGAGTTCCCATGGCCCCCCGCGCGTCCGGTGATTGGGGGCGGCCGAAATCTCGCCGAACGCCGGCACCTCTTGGTGGGCATGGCAGCCTAAACGATGCAATCGCGATAAATGCAGTACTCGAATACGACACGCGTAGTCGATTGCGCTTTAAGTACGCTTGCGGCCTGACGTCACCGGGTGAGACTGCAATCTGAACGGCGCGTGTCGGCGACAGCCGATCCTGCCCCCCCCTTTGGCGGCAAGAGGTACTGGCGCAACGGTGATCGAGCCCGATGCGCTAACGCGCCACGCCGTTAGTTGATTTTCAACCTTCGACGACGGCATCGGCATGCCGGTGGATGTAATTCTTTAGAATAAGAACCATTCCTATTTGTCACGCCTTCGTGCTCCCATGTCCGCCCCCCTGCCAGCCCCCGCGCTGATCGACAGCATCTACCGCGAGCACCATGGGTGGCTGCTCGGCTGGTTCCTGCGCAGGCTGAGCGGCAGTTCCCAGGCCGCGGACCTGGCGCACGACACCTTCGTACGGCTCATCACCTCGCGCGAGCTGGCGCAGGTGCGCGAGCCACGCGCATTCCTGCGCACGCTCGCCCACGGCGTGATCGTCAACCACTGGCGCCGCGCCGACGTGGAGCGCGCCTGGGCGGAAGCGGTCGCCGCACAGCCCGAGCTCTTCGCCCCCTCCCCCGAGGAGCGAATGATCGCGGTGGAAATGCTGTGCCGCATCGACGCCATGCTGAACACGCTGAGCGACAAGGCGCGCAAGGCCTTTCTGCTGTCGCAGATCGACGGTCGGACCTACGCGGAGATCGCGCTCGAACTCGGCGTGTCGGATCGGATGGTCAAGAAATACATGGCCCAGGCGATGTTGCAGTGCCTTCTTCTCGCGCAGGAGCCATGACCGCGGTCTCGGCGCACCCGGAACAGCCCCGGGCGACGTTCGAACATCTGCAGCAGGCGGCAACCTGGTTCGCCCTGCTGCAGTCCGAATCGGCCACCGCGAGCGACCGGCTGCGCTGGGAAGCATGGCTGCGCAAGGATGGCGGTGCGCGTGCCGCTTGGCAGCAGGTCGAGGCCGTGTCCCGGGACTTCTCGTCCGTGCGCCATCTCCCCGCGCGCCAGATCCTCGAAGACACGCGGGCCACGGCCACGCGCCGCCGTCGCAGCGCGCTGCGCGTGCTGGCCTTGCTGCCCGTTGCCGGCGTGGCCGGCTGGCTGCTCGAACGCGAACTGCCCTGGCGCGCATGGGTGGCGACGTACCGCACGCAGACCGGCGAACGCCGCGAAATCGCGCTGGAAGACGGCAGCCGGCTCTGGCTCAACACCGCGTCGGCGGTCGATGTCGACTTCACGGCCACCCATCGGCGCATCCTCCTGCATGCCGGCGAAGTGCTGGTGTCCACGGGACACGACCCAGCCTGGGAGGACCGACCGCTCGTGGTCGAGGTCGCCCAAGGACGGCTCACGGCGCTGGGCACGCGCTTCACCGTGCAGGGCGAGGGCGACGCTGCCGGCTCGGCACTCGTCACGGTCTTCGAAGGCGCGGTGCGCGCCCAGCCCGCCCAGGGCGGGCCGTCGCTCACGCTGCGCGCCAATGAACAGACCCGGCTGTTCGCCGACCGCGTCGAAGCACCTGCGGCGGCGGACGCGGGCAGCGACAGCTGGACGCGCGGCCAGCTTGTCGCCAACGACATGCGTCTGGGCGACTTCATCGATGCGCTGGCCCGCCACCGGCGCGGCCACCTCGCCTGCGCCCCGGCCGTTCGCGACCTGCGGATCGTGGGCAGCTATCCGCTGGCGGACACCGACCGGATCCTCGCGGCGCTTCAAGCCACCCTCCCGGTACGGGTGAACCGCGTGCTGCCATGGTGGGTGACCATCGAGCCCGCGCAGGGCCCCGACAACCGCCACTGAAAAAAAGAATCGCGGCGGAGGTTCCCCTTTTGCGACCGTCGTGTGGCAAGGAAGGTACCAACCCTTCCATTTGCTCAAAGCCTCCATGCGCGACCTTTCGACTCCTTCCCTCCATGGCGTGCGCTCCGCACGACCGCCCCGCTCGCGCCTGCGTCGCACCACCCTCGCGGCGCGCGCACTGGGCACGGCGCTCGCCATCCTGCCCGCCGCCATCGTCCTGCATGCCAACCCGGCGCTCGCCCAGTCGCCCGCGGAACAGGCCGCGCGCGACTACGCCCTCGCGCCCGGCCCGCTGGCCGGCGTCCTCACGCAGCTCGCCAGCCAGTCGGGCATCCTGCTGTCGGTCGATGCATCCCTCACCGCCGGGCTCGACAGCCCCGGCCTGCGCGGACGCTTCACCCTGCAGGAGTCGCTCGCCACGGCCCTCCAGGGCAGCGGCCTGCGGGCGACTCGCACGGGCGACAACATCTACTCCCTGCAGCGCGATGCGTCGCGCCCCGCCAGCCCGTCGGCCGCGGGTCAGCCATCGGCCGGGTCGCTGCCGGCGGTCGTCGTGGAGCCCCAGGCGAGCCGGGAGACCGGCACCGGCCCGGTGTCCGGCTTCATCGCGCGGCGCAGCGTCTCGGGCACCAAGACCGACACGCCCCTGATGGAGACGCCGCAGTCGGTGTCCGTCGTGACGCGCGACCAGATGGACGCGCAGGGCGCGACCACGCTGGTCGAGAGCCTTCGCTATACGCCGGGCATCGTCGCTCAATACGGCAACACCGACCTGCGCCTGGACTGGCTCACCTTGCGAGGCTTCACGCCGCCCGCGCGCTACCTCGACAACCTGCGCCTGCCTTTCGGCGCGCGCGGCTACTCGCAGCCGCGCATCGAGCCCTGGGGGCTGGAACGCGTCGAGGTCGTCAAGGGGCCGTCGTCGGTGCTCTACGGGCAGGCTACGCCTGGCGGGCTGGTGAACATGGTCAGCAAGCGCCCCACGCTCGAGCCGGTGCGCGAGGTGGAGCTGCAGTTCGGCAGCCACAACCGGCGCCAGGCCGCGCTCGATCTCGGCGGTGCCATCGATGCCGATGGCGTCTGGAGCTACCGGCTGGTCGCGCTGCACCGAGAGGCCAACACGTCCTACGACCACGTTTCCGAGCGCAAGACCTACTTCGCCCCGTCGCTGACCTTCCGCCCTTCCAGCGCAACGCGTCTCACGGTGCTCGGCCAATGGCAGTCGCTCGACTCTCCCGGCGGCGGCGGCGCGCCGGCACTGCCCGCCGCGAGCACCCTCGACACCAGCCGCTACGCTGCGCTGCCCACGCGCACCTTCGTCGGCGAGCCAGGCTACGACCGCTTCAGCAACCGGCAGCGCTTCGTGGGCTACGAATTCGAACACCGCTTCAACGACACCTTCACCGTGCGCCAGAACCTGCGCTACGGCAAGGTCGACGCGTACACCCAACGCATTCAGGCCGTCTGCCTGGCGGCCTGCAACCCGTCCTCGCTGCTGCGCTACGCATGGGCATTCCCCGAGGAAGCCAGCCTGCTGACCGCTGACACGCAGCTGCAGGCGGACTTCGCCACCGGCACGTTGCGGCACACGCTGCTCGCCGGCGTGGACTTCTCCAATGAGAAGTCCGCGTTCGACGAAACCAACCTGCGCATCATCACGCGGCCCTTCAACGCCTACCTCCCGGTCTTCGGCACCGATTCCGGCGCGGTGCCCAGCGTCGCGACCCACATCGACCAGAAGCGTCGCCAGACCGGCTTCTACCTGCAGGACCAGATCCACTTGGACCGCTGGAGCCTCGTGCTGGCCGGCCGCTACGACAAGGCCGACACCGACACCCGCACGCTGACGACCGCGACGGCGCGCATTGCACGCGTCGACCAGCACGACGACAAGTTCACCGGGCGCGCCGCGCTCATGTACAACTTCGACAGTGGCTTCGCGCCCTACCTGAGCTACAGCACCTCGTTCCAGCCGGCCGCCGGCACCGACCGGCAGGGCAATCCCTTCGAGCCCACCACGGGCCGGCAGATCGAGGCCGGCCTGAAGTACCAACCGGCCGGATCCAAGGCCATGGTGACGGCAGCCGTCTACGAGCTGACGCAGCGCAATGTGCTGACCCCGGATCCACTGAGCCGATCGTTCAGCGAGCAGACCGGCGAGGTGCGTGTGCGCGGCCTCGAGCTGGAAGCCAAGGCACCGCTGGCGCGCGGCCTGGATGTGATCGCCTCCTATGCCTACACCGACAGCCGGGTCACGCGCGCCAACGCCAACGCGTCGGGCGCCAGCACCCTGGGCAAGCGCTTCCCCTATGTGCCCGAGCACCAGGCGGCCCTGTGGCTGGACTACGCCTTTCCGATGGAGATCGCGCCCGGGCTGTCGCTGGGCGCGGGCGTGCGCCGCATCAGCACCACCTACGGCGATGCCGCGAACCAGTTCCGCGTGCCCGGTGTGACCCTCATGGATGCGGCCCTGCGCTGGGACCTCGGGCGCTGGCGCCCGTCGCTCAAGGGCCTGCGCCTGGCGCTGAACGTGTCCAACCTTGCGGACAAGACCTATGTGGCGACCTGCCTGTCGTCGACCGGCTGCTACTACGGCGAGCGTCGCAGCGTCTATGTGACCGCTGGGTACAGTTGGTAGCGTGCCGCGCGGCCACATGCAAATGACCTGCTCGGCTTGCTCGAGACAGCCACTCGTGGAAGAGAGCGTGACGCAGGTTCAGGGAATGGACAGAAAGTCGTGCGGGAATCTCCGGCAATCAGGCGACTGCCGCAGCGACATCGGTAGCGGAGTCGGCGTCACGCGACCGCGCGAGGTCGAGCGCGACGTCCACAATCATGTCTTCTTGACCGCCAACCATACGGCGCCGTCCAAGTTCGAGCAGAATCTCGACGGCCGGCAGGCCGTAACGTGACGCGGCGGCTTCCGCATGCCGCAGGAAGCTGGAGTAGACACCGGCATAGCCAAGCGACAGAGTCTCCCGGTCTACCCGAACGGGCCGATCTTGCAATGGCCGCACGATATCGTCGGCCGCATCCATCAGCGCCTTGACGTCGCAGCCATGATCCCAATTCAGCCGCTCGGCCGCGGCCACGAAGACCTCGAGCGGCGCGTTACCGGCGCCGGCGCCCATTCCAGCCAGGCTCGCGTCTACGCGATCGCAGCCTTCCTCCACGGCTACGATGCTGTTGGCTACGCCGAGGCTGAGGTTGTGGTGGGCATGCATACCGGTCGCCGTCTCCGTGCGCAATACGTCTTTGAGGGCGCGGAAGCGGTCACGCACGTCCTGCATGCCCAAGGCTCCGCCCGAGTCGACGACGTAAACGCAGGTGGCACCGTAGCTTTCCATCTTCAGCGCCTGCTGCGCGAGCTCTGCCGCGCTGGTCATGTGACTCATCATGAGGAAGCCGACGGTGTCCATGCCAAGCTCGCGCGCGGTCTCGATGTGCTGCTTTGCGACGTCGGCTTCCGTGCAATGCGTCGCCACGCGCACCACGCTGGCACCGGCCGCGTGGGCGGCCTTCAGGTCGTGCACGGTGCCGATGCCTGGCACGAGCAGGGTGGCGATGCGCGCCCGACGAACGGCATTGCGCGCCGCGGCGATCCACTCGACGTCGGTGTGTGCGCCAAAGCCGTAATTGAAGCTGGAGCCGGCGAGCCCGTCGCCGTGGGCGACCTCGATGGAGTCAACGCCCGCTGCATCGAGCGCGGCCGCGATCTGCGCCACCTGCTCCACGGTGTACCGGTGCCGGATGGCGTGACTGCCATCGCGCAGGGTCACATCAGAAATGTAGATCTTTTTGTCATTCATGGAATTCTCCTCACGCGTTCGCCATGGCACGGGTGGCCAGCAGGCGCGCCGCGATGCGGTCGCCGCTCGCGAGCGCGGCACTGGTCATGATGTCGAGGTTGCCCGCATACGCCGGCAGGTAGTGCGCCGCGCCTTCAACCTGTAGGAACACGGAAGTCTTCAGTCCGGCGAGCCCTCCCACGCCGGGAATCTGCAGCGCCTGCCCGGGCGGAATGTGTTCGAACTGCACGGCTTGCTTGAGGCGGTAGCCCGGCACGTACCCCTCCACGGCCGCCACCATGGCCTGCACCGAGTCTTCGATTGCGGCCTCGTCACCGCCCACGCTCAGCGTGTAGACGGTGTCGCGCATCAGCAGTGGCGGCTCTGCAGGGTTAAGAATAATGATGGCCTTGCCCCGCCTCGCCCCTCCCACAACTTCGATAGCGCGGGCCGTGGTCTCCGTGAACTCGTCGATGTTGGCCCGCGTGCCCGGGCCCGCAGAGCGGCTCGACACCGACGCGACGATCTCGGCATAGTGCACGGTCGCCACTTGCGAGACAGCATGCACGATGGGAATGGTCGCCTGACCGCCACATGTGACCATGTTGAGGTTTAGCGCGTCCAGGTGTTCTTCAAGGTTCACCACAGGGACACAGTAGGGACCGATGGCGGCCGGCGTGAGGTCCACCATGCGGAGGGCCGGCTTGCGCTCGCGCAGGAAGGCGTCGTTGCGGACGTGCGCGGCAGCCGAGGTTGCGTCGAACACAATGTCGATGTCGCCGAAGGCGGGATGTCGCGCGAGGCCCTCGACCCCCTGGTCGGTAGTTGCCACGCCGAGGCGGCGCCCACGCGCGAGGCCGTCGGAGTTTGCATCGATGCCGGCTAGCACGACCACCTCGAGGTTCCGTGCGCCGCGCAGGGCCTTGATCATCAGATCGGTGCCGATGTTTCCACTGCCGATGATGGCAGCTTTGATCTTGTTCATGAAGGTTCCTTGCATGTTCACGCGAACCGCGCCGCGACGCGGCCGAGACCTTCAATATGCGCCTCGAAGAACGAGGGCGCAGTGATCGTCACCATCGGTCCGAGCGCCCCGGTCAGTACGACATCGCCGGCGCGCAGCGGGGTGCCGAGCCGGGCCAGTTGCCGCGTCAGCCAGACAGCAGCATTCAAGGGATGGCCCATGCACTCGCCGCCGCTGCCCTGGCTCACGCTGCGGCCGTCTTCGGTCAGTGTCATGCCGGCATCGCGCAGACTCAGCCGATCCAGTCGTTTCGGGTCCGCGCCCAGTACGTAGCCGGCGGCCGATGCGTTATCGGCGATGGTGTCGAACAGGTGTATGTCCCAGGCCGCGATGCGACTGTCCACGATTTCGAGCGCAGGCACCGCATAGGCCGTGGCCGCGAAGAGGTCGGCCAAGGTTGCGTCGGCGGCCGTCACATCCTTGTCGAGCACGATCGCGACTTCGGCTTCCAGCTTGGGCCGAATAAAGCCGGTCAGCGGAATCTCCGCGCCGTCGCCAAAGGCCGTGGAGCTCCAGAGCGCGCCGTAGTCCGGCTGGTCTACGCCAAGCTGTCGCTGCACGCTGGCGGCAGTAAGCCCGATCTTGCGGCCCGTGACGCGATCGCCGCTCGATATGCGGCGCGCCTCGTTGATGCGCTGCACGGTATAGGCGTTCTCCTGAGTCACCGACCAGCCGAGGGACTCGGCTTGGTGCCGCAACGGCGTGCAGGGGGAGCGCTGATGCTCGGCGTCGCGCAGCGCCGCCGCTAAGGCTTCGGCGGGGTCGGATAGATGTTGCATGGATGATCTCTGTTGGTGGGGGGTTGGGTGGGGCAGCGCATCGCGCCGGGTTGCGTCAAGTCGTCGAGAGGAGGCCCCGAACAAGAGCGAAGGACGGCAATTTCATCTGGCCTCTTCTCAAGATGTCGAGACGAAGAAAGCAGCTCGGCGATGAACTGGCCGCGCAGGCAATGTCGCTCATCGCGACGATGTTTCGCCTGTTCATGCGACCGTCTTCGCCATTGATGATGTGACTGAAGCAAAGGTTAGCGACGAGGGAATAGCGGCGGAAATGCTTTCTCGGCATGGAGGCCATGCCGATCCGGGTGTCACGATCCCGGAACTGAGGTGGGCGGCAGCGCGGGTGAACGACTCGAACTTCGCACGGTCAACCGCAACCGGCGCGGTGTGCTAAAGACAGGCCGCAGTCCAGGGGCGACGCCAGAACCGCGGCCCCAGGCGCTCGACGGTCAACGAGCTTCGCGACCATCTTCGAGCTCGGCGCCGGTTCATTCGAGCAGCCGTCGCAGCTCAAACTTCTGGATCTTGCCGGTGGAGGTCTTGGGCAGTTCGCCGAAGACCACAGCTCGCGGTACTTTGAACCCGGCCAAGTGCTTCTTGCAGTGCGCGATGATGTCTTCGGGCACGAGCTTCGCGCTCGCCTTGAGCTCGACGAAAGCGCACGGTGACTCGCCCCATTTGAGATCAGGCTTGGCCACCACCGCGGCAGCCAGCACGTCTGGATGCCGGTACAGGACATCCTCCACTTCGATCGAGGAGATGTTCTCCCCGCCGGAGATAATGATGTCCTTGCTGCGGTCCTTGATTTTGATATAGCCGTCCGGGTACTGCACAGCGAGGTCGCCCGTGTGGAACCAACCGCCGGCGAACACCTCTTGCGTTGCCTTCGGGTTCCGAAGGTAGCCCTTCATCGTAATGTTGCCGCGGAACATGATTTCGCCCATGGTGACGCCGTCCCATGGTACGGGCACCATCGTCTGCGGATCCATCACGATGGCGCCCTGCTGCAGGTGGTAGCGCATGCCCTGGCGGGCGTTCAGCCGCGCGCGCTCGCCGATGTCCATTCCGTCCCATTCAGGGTGCTTCGGGCAGACCATTGCCGGGCCGTAAACCTCGGTCAGGCCGTACACGTGGGTGAGGTCGAAGCCGAGCCGCTCCATGCCCTCGATCATCGAGGCAGGCGGCGCCGCGCCGGCCACCATCGCCTTGACCCCGCGCGGCAGTTTTCTCGTCAGTTCGTCGGGCGCGTTGACGAGCATCGAATGCACGATCGGCGCGCCGCAGTAGTGCGTGACCCCGTGCTCGCGGATCGCGTCCACCATCGCGTCGACATCGACCTTTCGCAGGCACACGTTAACCCCGGCGCGCGCCGCGATAGTCCAGGGAAAGCACCAGCCATTGCAGTGGAACATCGGCAGCGTCCAGAGGTAGACTGCGTGCTTGGGCATGTCCCACTCGAGAATATTCGACACGGCGTTCAATGCCGCGCCACGGTGGTGGTAGACGACGCCCTTGGGGTTACCGGTGGTGCCGCTGGTGTAGTTCAGGGCGATGGCATCCCACTCGTCTTGCGGCAGATCCCAGGCGAAGTGTGGATCGCCCTCGGCAACGAACACGTCATAGGTCAACTCGCCGATGCGCTCCACTGGTCCGGCGTAGAGTGGGTCATCGACGTCCACCAGCAGCAGCGGCGAGTGACTCTTACGCAATGCCAATGCCTTCTTTAGCACCGGCGCGAACTCCATATCAACAATGACCGCTTGGGCCTCGCCGTGGTCCAGCATGAAGGCGATGCTTTGGGGATCCAGCCGCGTGTTGAGGGTGTTGAGTACCGCGCCGGCCATGGGCACGCCGAAGTGCGCCTCGACCATCGCAGGCGTGTTGGGCAGCATGACCGCCACCGTCTGCCCTTTGCCGATGCCGCGCCGCTGAAGCGCAGAGGCCAACCGTCGGCATCGGACGTACACCTCGGACCAGGTGCGGCGCAGGTTCCCGTGCACGATGGCCAAGCGCTGTGGATATGCCTCGGCGCTTCGTTGGAGGAATGGCAAGGGAGAAAGCGACGCGTAGTTCGCGGAGGTCCGGGGAAGGTCCCGGTCGAAGAGCGGAGTGTCCATGGATGTCACCTATTCAGTCGCAAGGAAGTTGAGCCCGGTCGTGATCTCCGAAGGACTTCGACCAACGCGTGGCGCGCCCGGACGCGGAGAATTCCCATCTCAAGTTGACGGAGGCCGTGCACTCTTGCGGCCAGCGGATCCGAGCTCGGCATTTCCGACGGCTCGGTCAACAGTTTTTCCAGGGCTCGATCAGGAATTTCATTCCTGTCGCGGGATGTGCGCAGACCTTGAGGACCTCCGGTGAGATGACCTCCTTCAGCGAAATGCCTCGGGCGTAGTGGCTCGCAAACGTGGTCTTGACTTCTGCGGCAACCCGAGCTTTGAGCCTGTCGAGGATTTGCGGCTGCGTCACCTTGAGGTACCGCAGAAGAAGCCATCCGCCAGCGGCCCATGCAGCACCGATGTCGCGCGGTATCTCGATGGGGCGAGGATCGAGAGCGCCGTACACATACAACTGTTTAAGAACTTCGGAGCCGTAGCGGGAGGCTGCCTGACCGGGACGGCGGCTGATGGCCACCTCCATGCAGCTCAAAATCTGCCCGCCGCTACCCCCTCCAATGGGGTCCAAGACAATCGTTGCCCCCGTGGCCGCAATGGCGTCAACAAGTCGATCTCTGAAATCGCCGGAACTCGAGTTGCACACGTAGCGGGCGCCCTGCGCGCGCAAGAGTTCCTCTTGCTGCTGCGACCGCACCACGTTGACGAGCGGGACACCATCAGCAAGGCAGATTCGAAGAAGGATCTGTCCGAGATTCGAGGCAGCAGCCGTTTGGACAATCGCCGTGTGGCCCTCCCTGCGAGCCGTCTCCACCATCCCTAACGCGGCGAGGGGATTGACGAAGCAGGAGGCAGCCTCTACCGCACTGGTGCCCTCGGGGAGCACGAGACATTCTGCCGCCGCTACACAACGATAGCGCGCGTACATGCCCCCGGCCATCGCTGCAACCGTTTTCCCCATCAAGGACTGCGCAGCCTGTGAACTTCCTGCCGCCACGACCGTACCTGCCCCTTCGAGACCGACCGGCATGGAAGCAGCCCTGCTCGATCGCATCGCCGGCAGGGATGCTGCAGGTACAGGCGCCACAAGTTCCGGCCCAGCAGCACCGTCTGCAGTCCACGCCAGACTGAGGTCCGCGGCGCCAAGCATCGCGCCAATGTCGGACGGGTTGATTGGAGCGGCCTCGACGCGAATGAGCACATCTTCAGGCTTCAGGGCTGCCAGCGGCTCTCTGACAAGGGAAAGCACAACCTGTCCTCCATGAGTGACGACAGAGCGCAGTTGGAGCGACTCATCCGAGATTTTTTCTTCCACGTTGAACGCCGAGTTGAATGGTTGCAAGGTTCGCCGCTCGAAAGACCGGGCACGAGCGGCGGGGTGTGATCAGAACGGGCGCCGCTGTGCCGCCCATTCGACGCCACGCTTCACCAGCTCTTGGAACATCGGCAGGTCCCAGGGGCCCCGATGGTCGAGCTGATCGGGCAGGTGCGGGAAAGGCTTGTCATAGGGCCGGTTGGCGTGGCCGAGCGCGAGATAGAGTACGCCGCCATCGCCGACTGCCCGGCGGTAGAGGATCGGGCGATCGGCCTCCTCGAAATGAATGCCGCCGAACGCTTCACCGCCCCAGTTCGCGTGGAGCAACACGTCGAGGTCTCTGGTGACATCCTCGATGCAATACAGCTCGTCGGACACGTCGAAATCGCGGATGCCTTGTAGCAGCGGCTCTTCCTGCCGCGTCACTTTGACCGGGAAGGTCATGTACTTCGGGTGTGAGATGAAGCGTGTGCCGAGGATGCTCGGCATCGCCTGATTGCCCGCGACCGAATTGGTCGCATGCAACGCGAACCAGCGCCCGCCTCGATCGAGGAAGCGCCGGATCGCTGCACTCGCTTTTTCACTCACCGGTACCTGCGACGTGTAGCTGACGAGCAGGTCAACTCCGAGGAGGTCGGCCGACTCCTCATAGTCGTTGTAGCAATCGGTGCGAATGCCGTGAGCGTCGTAGAGAGCCTGGGCGAGCCGCAGCCGCGCGAAATCAAAATCGTGGTTACGGTGGGGACTGCCGCACACCAGTGCGGCGACAAGCGGGCGCGGCATCGCTTAACCGACGTCCCGCGAATGCCGCATCTCGTCCTTCATCGGCGCAGCCTCGCCGAAAGCTGCCGGCATCAGCAGCCTGCTCTCCTGACGGACGAAGAGAGGAGCGACCTGTGCGACGTACGCTTGCCACGCAGGAAGCGCGGCGAGCGCGCCACGCCGGCGCACACGGTCCTCGAACGAACTGAACCCCCAAATGAAGATCACCTGGTTCAGGTCACCGACCTCGGTCATGTAGCACCCGGCCAAGTGCCCAAGGACTTCACACTGAAGCGACTTGCCCTTCTCTGCGTAGATGCTGAGGTAGTCCTTCAGGCGGGACGGCAGCACCTGGTAGGTCCGCATCTCGAAGAGCATCTTATCTTCCGCCCGTGATATCGATGACAGCACCATGGACGTACGATGAGCGTTCCGACGCCAGCCAAAGCACAGCCTCAGCGACTTCGTCCACCGTGCCCGGGCGTTGCATCGGAATCGTAGGCGCAATGCTTTCGATGAGTTTTGCGCCTCCGAACTCATCGTGCATTTCGGTGACGATCACACCCGGTCGAAGGCTGTTGACCCGAACGCCCTGCGGCCCGAGCTCCTTGGCCAGCGCGATGGTCATGCCGTCCAACGCGGCTTTGGTGGACGCATAGTGAGCAAGTTCGGGCATACCGCCGTGCCGTGCCGCAGCCGATGAGATGTTCACGATCGATCCGCCTTCGCCTCCGCTGGTGCGGCTCATGCGCCTGACCGCTTCGCGGGAGCAGAAGAAGGCGGAAAACACGTTCGTCTCGAAGATCCGCTGCAGCCTGTCCTCGTCGATTGCATCGATAGCGCACCGGCTGCCGGAGATGCCGGCGTTGTTCACCAGCACGGAGACGCTGCCCAATGTCTCATCGACTTCGGCGAAAAGCTTCGCGGCTCCGGCACTGGTCGACACATCCGCACAGACCGCAGCGGCCCTGCCTCCTTGGCGCGCAATATTTCGGACGAGCGCTTCCGCGCCATCACGATCACTGCGGTAGTTCACCGCAACCCCGTACCCCTCTTTCGCCCCGAGGAGCGCAATCGCGGCACCGATACCCCGGCTGGAACCGGTCACAACAAGCACTTTCGACACATTCGTTCCTTCAGAAGTTGACACCTGCAGCGCCCTTGAGGTGCAGGCGCTCGCGGGCCTCCTCGGCAGACGCGATCTCCAGCCCCAATCCTTCGATCAGCTTTCTCACGGCCCGGACCTGATCCACATTCGACTCAGCCAGCTTGCCGGGGCCAAGCCAGATCGAGTCCTCCAGGCCGACGCGCACATTTGCGCCCATCGTTGCCGCCTGCGCCGCCACTCGCATCTGCGCGGCGCCTGCTCCGATCACTGACCAGTGGTACTGATCGCCGAACAGCCGGTCGGCTGTCCGCTTCATGTGCATCACATCCTCCGGGTGCGTCCCCGCCCCTCCCAGAATGCCGAGGACAGATTGAATGAAGAGAGGGGCCTTCAACATTCCACGGTCCAGAAAATGTCGAAGGTTGTACAGGTGCGCGGTGTCGTAGCACTCAAACTCGAAACGCGTGCCCGCCTCGGACCCCACCCCCAGGATGTGCTCGATATCTTTGAAGGTGTTCCTGAACACGAGGTCGCGGGTGCTCTCCAGGAACGGAGCCTCCCAATCGAACCTGAAGTTGCTGAAGCGCTCCAGCATGGGATACATGCCGAAGTTCATCGACCCCATGTTCAGCGAGGCGACTTCCGGCTTGAACTCGATCACAGGCCGAATGCGCTCGCTTACAGCCATGCCGGGCGCACCGCCCGTGGTGATGTTGATCACCGCGTCGCATCGCTCCTTGATCTGCGGCAAGAACTTGCCGAATGCTTCCGGCGACTGGTCCGGCCGCCCCGTAACGGGGTCTCGCGCGTGCAAGTGGATGATGGCGGCGCCAGCCTCGGCAGCGCCCACGGCTGCATCCGCGATTTGTTGGGGGGTGATCGGCAGGTGCGGCGTCATTGTGGGCGTATGCACGCCGCCTGTCACCGCGCAGCTGATGATTACTCGCTGTTGCTTCACAAAAGTAGTCTCCAGGACAGATGAATCACGCCCGCGTCGGGATCACGGGCAGAAGGACAGATGACGGGTGCGACGGGCCGGTGTGGATCGTTACCTTCCCCCCGAAAACTGACCGCGGACGGTCCCGCTCGTTGTCATGAACGAACGCTCCACAGCCTCGCATTTCGTGTGCGGGGTGCAACGCCATCACGGGTGGGCCCGCGTACTCGAAGTCCTTGCCACGGATGCTCAGCGCCAATCGGTAGCCCGGGGGGACGACGATGCTGGTCGGCCAGATCTCCACGTCGACTGGATAAACTTCGCCGGGCACGAGTGGAAGGATCTCGTCGTGCGCATGCCAGGGGCGCCAGGGTTTGGAACGATCCGCGTCCAGCTTCCGGTGCGACGCACGCAGCCACCCTTGCGCGATCGGCGTGTTAGGGTCGTTGGCGCCCTGGAAGGTGACCTCCTTCATGTCGGGCGTGAACAGGCGAACGGTGAGAAAGAGATCCGCGTCGGTGGTCTCGGAAGAAATGTAGAGGCGAGCTGCCAAGGGGCCCGTTACCTCGAGTTCACTGGTCGAGGGCGGCAGCATGAATACCAAGCCCGGCCCAAGGGCCTCGTAGGTGACGGAAGCGTTGTCCACCGGGACGGAGCTGCCAAGGGCCGCCTGCCCCGGCTCCAGGTAATACGGGGTCCATCGCGTGTCCGGAATGGGCCATGCCTGCTCCTTCCGAGCGACGAACCGGTCCACGTGCCGGATGTTCAGATTCACCGGAGGTTCGGCGTCCCAGCCGTTGTCAGCTCCTTTTAGGAAGTGATCAAAGAACCTCTTTTGCAGAGCGACCGAACTGGCGATGTAGAACGAAGACCAGTGATCGCCGCCATGCAGCTCGAGCCACTTCTGCTTCGAGCTCGCTTGCGTGAACCCTTCGATATTGCCTCGCAGATGCAGGCCGAGCCCTCCCCAATTGCCCGCCGAGAGGAGCGGTACGTCAACGCAGTCCCATCGTCCCGACCGCGCCTCGAAATACGAGTCCGGGAGGGGTCGGCTCGTCAGCTCGTGCTCAAGGTCCACTCGGTTAGAGCGAAGAGTCTCGTCATCCAGTGTCTCCGGACCCGCAACCAGCTCACTTGTCACGCGACTGCGCGGCCCGCGGTCACCGGCGCCGTGCTGGACGTTCACGACCTGCGGTCCGTACCAGGACTTCCACAACGCCGTGCAAGGGATGCCACCGTGGCGCACTGCGTCCCGATAGATGTCGGCTGCACCTTCCCAGACACAGATCGCCGACAGCGACGGAGGACGGCGCGATGCAGTGAACCACTGGTTCACGCCGTAGTAGGAGATCCCGTTCATGCCGACCTTGCCGCTGCTCCATGGCTGTGCTGCAGCCCAAGCAATCGACTCGCAAATGTCGCTGATCTCTCGCTCTGACCAGGGATCCAACAATCCGGGGGAGCGACCGGCGCCGCGGCTGTCGATGCGGATGCACACATAACCATCGCACACCCATTTCTCGGGGTCGACCGTCTCCCAGTTCTGGTACCGGCCACTGGATCCCTCTGCCACATCGGGGTGGCTGCGGACCATGCCCTCCCAAGCAGCCGGATAGCCCTCCTGGAAGGCCAGTCCTTTGCCGTAGGGTCCATAGCTCAGCAGTACGGGATAGCGCCCTTCCTCCACCGGACGAAAAACATCGGCACGCAGAACCGTTCCATCATCCATCGTGATGGGGACGTCCCAGTCCACAACGATGGCGTCGATGATCGCGGCAGCTTCAGTCTCTTTCATTGGGTTCATTGCGTCGTCCTTTTTTGTCTTTCCATGCCGGCAAGAATAGGAATTGCATGCCCGCTCGGGAAATACTGTCGTGGCATGGCTGGCATGCCCTGGACAGTGGCGTGTATGCGATGGGCGGAAAGGCAAAAAAAAGCGGGCGACCAAAAGGTCGCCCGCTGTATTCGGACTCGAAACTCTCAAGTCTGGATGTTCAACGACCTGATGAGCGGCCGCCACTGCGCCTCGTCTGCCGCAACCTGACGCGCAAATTCCTGGGGCGTGCTCGGAGTCGGCTCTATCCCCCTCGCAAGCAACTTTGAACGCACGTCCGCGTCGCGCAGATAGTCGCTCGCGCATAGCGCCCATTGATCCAGCACCGAGCGAGGCGTCCCTTTCGGCGCAAACAACCCGAGCCACACCCCGAGTACCAATTTGAGTCCGGTCTCAGTGAGTGTCGGGACATCAGGCAACTGTGACAGGCGCTTGCTGGTTGCCACCGCCAGCGGACGAACCCTTCCAGCGTCGATGAGGCCGCCGGCTGACGCCACACTGTCCGCGAGAAAGTCGATTTCTCCGGCAACCAGCGCCTGCAAGGCCTGCGGTGTTCCCTTGTACGCGACAGGCGTCGCCTTCGCGCCAACGGTCCGCAGGTAGAGCTCGCCGATCAGGTGCGACATCGAGCCGGGCCCGATCGTGCCGTAGTTCAACTTGCCTGGATTTGCCTTGAGCGCTTCGGCAAGCTCCTGCGCCGTGTGGTACTTGGAATTGGCCGGCACAACCAGGAGCCCGTCGATCCGCCCGATTCCCGTGAGCGGCTCAAAGTCGGTTGTCCCGCTATAGGGGGACTTCATGGTGACGGCGGGTCCCGTCACGATCGATGTCGTCGAGCCGTACAGCAGCGTGTAGCCGTCCGGTGCAGCTCGCTGGGCGAGCTGCGTGCCGATAATGCCGCTTGCGCCGGGGCGATAGTCCATGACGAGCGGCTGACCAGTCGCCTTCTGCATCGAGATGCCGATCTCTCGCGCTTCCGCATCCCCCGGCGATCCAGGGGGAAAGGGGAAAATGAGCGTTACCGGACGGTGCGGATAGCCGTTGCCGCCCTGCGCGCGCAGTTGGGTTCCCAGCATCGACGCCAGCGACCCGGCGATCATGTTTCGCCTGTTCATACGACTGTCTCCTCTAGTAGTAATTAGACTGGAGAAGAGGTTAGCAACGAGGCAATGGCGGCGGAAATGCTTTCTCGGCATGGCGACCATGCCGATCCCGGTGTCACGTCAAGGCAGGCGAGCAACGTCCGTCCCTGACGGGATGAACCCCTTCAGTCTGGCAAGTGGCCAGCGACCGCCTGATATCTGCTCATGGGCGACTTGCCGCAGCATGAGTTGCATGCGCTGGCCCGCAACGGACAAACCTTGTTCGCGGCCTTTTATCAGAAGCCAGGAGATCATCACGTCCTTGATGGGTGCCATGGAGATGGCACCACGCTCAAGCAGGTCGCTCCCGGAGCACACCGGCAGGGTCGTGAACCCCAAGCCCGATTCCACCGCCCTCAACACCAGTTGCCGAGTGTTGACCTCCATCGCAATGTTGAGGCGCAAATTCCGTTCGGCCATCGCGCTTTCCACGATCATGCGTCCCACATTCGGGCGGCTCATCGCAACCATTGGCCGATCGACAAGATCTTCCAGGGCCAACGGCTTGTCCATGGAAAGACCTGATTCGGCTGGGCCGATCAGACACATTGGCTCTTCGATGAAAGGGAAGGCCTCAAGACTGGCGAGGGGTTCCCCGGAGGCGACCACTGCCAGGTCGGCCCTGCCCTGTGCGACCATTGACCAGGCGTCGAGGACTCCGCTTGATCCTTCGAATACCCTCAGCAAGACGTTAGGAAAACTGGTCCTGAATCGCTGTACGACCGGAAACGCGAGCAACTCCGACATGGACGGAGGCAGCGCGATCGTGAGCTCACCGCTGGCGTCACCGGACCGATCTCGGACCTCGGAGCGGACCCGATCGAAATGGCGCAGCAGTTCGACGGCACTTCCGCGAAGACATTCCCCAGCCTCCGTAAGCGTGATACCACGTTCGGAACGGTGTAGCAGCGTCGCATCGAGGTCTTCTTCGAGCGAGCGCATCTGACGCGACAGCGCCGGCTGGGCGATGTGCAAGACCTCCGCAGCGCGCGTCACGCTGCCGAGTTCGGCGATTTGGAGAAAGTAGCGCAGTTGCCTAACGTTCATGGCTTCACAAGAGCCGTGCGTCGGTGGTACCGAGGGGCGGCATTGCGCGCTGGCGGCGCAACCTAAGACGGGGGCCGACTGCAGTTTACTCTGCAACAGCTGCAGCGTGCCCAGACCGTCCCCCCGTCAATCAAAGGTTCTGACTGGCGAAGCCATCGGCCGGGGCGCTGGCCAGGAATGCGCGAGCGATGCTGAGCTTTTGGGACCATCACAATTGTCCGCCGCGTGCGCGAGCTTCGAAGAGCGCTCCGATCCTTTCTGAGTCGGCGCACCCGGGGAACAGGCTGCCCCCTCCTCCCCCCTCCTCGCCCGTACCTGAGTCTCAGGAACAAGTCTCGCCGTACGCGCGGTTCAGCCCGCGGATGCGACCGTCGCGAAGCTCCTCGCAAGCTCCGGCATGTTCGTCGCCGTCTTTGACCTCGCTCCGATCGCATGTCGCAACCTGCTCGCGCGCCGATGCCCACGGCGCTGACGGCGGCTACTTCGCGGTGCGCCACGATGACGGCTCTTCGGGAGACGACACCCATAGCCCACCACTGACAGGAGTCCTCACCCTCAATTGTTAAGCTTTGCATATCGTCGACAAGTCTCGGAAGAAGTGCGACCCACGATCTCTTGCCCCGCCCAGCCAGCGCCATGCCCGCCCGCATTCCCCCCCTCCAGATCAGCGCCTACACGGCCACCTCGGCCGTCGGCGTCGGCAAGGAGC
>NZ_JBMDKG010000065.1:0-49175 GCF_057809595.1 Variovorax sp. FG153 | reverse complement strand
TCGACCGTGACCGCGAAGTCGGTGCCGTGGTCGAGGTTGAAGCCGCGCAGGAAGTGCTGGTTGGCCTTGCCGTCGCCCGAGTGCTGCGTGGCGACCACGCCCGGCACGGCCTCGACGATGTCGCCGGGGCGCAGCTTGGGGCGGGCCTGGAACGAGGCCTTCTCCACCGCGCCCTCGCTCGCGCTGTCGGCCGTGCCGATGGCCGCGTCGCGCGGGCCGCTGACCTCGATCGGCGGCAGGTGGACGGGCTGGGCCCAGGCCGGAGCGCCGGCGAGCACCGCGGTGGCGAACAGGCACGGGGAGCGCCGTGGGAGGATGCGCATGGAGTCCGTCTTTTTGTATGAACAACTTCTAATTATTCATACGACGCGGCGCGGCAACCATACGCCAATCGGCGCACGCGGCGCTCAGTTCAGCGGCTTCAGATGGCGGTGCGGCCTGGCGTTGCCATGAGCGTGGGACTCGCCCGCGTCGAGCGGCACGAGGTGCACGTTGCCGTGGCGCACCCCGCGCAGCGCCACCAGCTGCTCGGCGCAGGCCCGCACCGCGGCGGTGGGGCCGCGCAGCACCACGGTCTCGAGGCAATGGTCGTGGTCGAGGTGGGTGTGCAGGCTGGTGATCACCAGGTCGTGGTGGTCGTGCTGCAGATCGAGCACCCGCGTGGTCACGGTCTGCTCGTGGTGGTCGTAGACATAGCTGACGTTGGCGACGCACCAGTTCGAGCGCTTCGCCGCCGGCTTGTCGAGCGAGGCGCTGCCCAGGCGCGAGCGGATCAGGTCGCGCACGGCCTCGGAGCGATTGACGTAGCCCTTGGCGGCAATGAAGGCGTCGAACTGGGCCGCGAGGTCGTCGTCGAGGGAAATGGTGAAGCGTTGCATGGCGAAATTATGGAGGGGCCCCGGCGCCGGGTCTCGCGTGCTTTCACCGGCCGCGAAAGCTCCGCGCCTCGAAGCTAAACCACGCGGAGGCTCGTGTTCCTAAAGTGGCGCCACGGGCCACGACGATGGCCCCGAACAGGAAAAGAGATGCCTTCCCGAGACAACGAAACCATCGACCCCATCACCCTCGAAATCTGGTGGAGTCGCCTCGTCGCCATTGCCGACGAGGCGGCGACCGCGCTGCTTCGGACCGCCTTCTCGACCATCGTGCGCGAGTCGAACGACTTCGCCACGGTGCTGATGAACCGGCACGGCCAGTCGATCGCCGAGAGCACCGGCGGGATTCCCGCCTTCGCCGGCATCGTGCCGCGCACCACCAAAGCCATGCTCGAAGCCTACCCGGCGTCCGGCTGGCGCGAGGGCGATTGCCTGATCACCAACAACCCGTGGCTGGCGACCGGCCATCTGCCCGACATCGCGATCGTCACGCCGATCTTCTTCGCGGGCGAACTCGCCGGCTTCGCGGGATCGGTCGCGCATTCGCCCGACATCGGCGGCAATCCGGGTGCCGGCGCGCAGGAGCTCTACGAGGAAGGCGTGTGCATCCCGCCGATGCACCTCTACCGCGCGGGCCGGCGCAACGACGACATGCTCAAGCTGTTCCTCAACAATGTGCGCCTGCCCGAGCAGGTGCTCGGCGACATCGAAGCGCAGGTCACGGCCAACGAGGTGTGCCGCCGCCGCACCGTGGACTTCATGACCGATGCCGGCCTGCGCTCGCTCGACGCCCTCTCGGAGGCGGTGCACGCGCGCTCGGAGATGGCGGTGCGCAAGGCGATCGCCGCGATTCCCGACGGCCGCTACGAATCCGCCATCGATGCCGACGGCTTCGCGCACCGGCCCACGCACATCCGGTGCGCGATCACCATCAGCGGCGACTCCATGACGGTGGACTACGAAGGCAGTTCGCCCCAGGTGGACCGCGGCACCAACTGCACGATGAACTACACGCAGGCCTACTCGGTCTATCCGATCAAGTGCGTGCTCGATCCCGCGACGCGCAGGAACGAGGGCTCGTACCGGCCGATCCTGGTCAAGGCGCCCGAAGGCAGCATCCTCAATGCGCGACATCCGGCCGCCGTGGCGGCGCGTCACCTGACCGGCCACATGCTGTGCTGCGCGATCTACCAGGCGCTGGCGCGCGTGATCCCGGACCAGGTGCTGGCCGATAGCGGCGGCACGCCGGCGATGCGGGTGCGCTTCAGCGGTGCCACCGGCTCGGGCTCGCGCTTCGCGCAGATCCTGTTCGCCAGCGGCGGCATGGGGGCGTCGGCGCAGGGTGACGGGCTGTCGACCACGGCCTTCCCCACCAACTCGGGCGCCGGCAGCATCGAGGCGCTGGAAGCGGTGGCGCCGGTGCTGGTGCGCCGCAAGGAATACCGCACCGACTCCGGCGGCGCGGGCCGGCACCGTGGCGGGCTGGGGCAGCGCTGCGAGGTCGAGAACATCACCGGGCGGCCCATGCAACTGGCGCTGCTCGCCGACCGCGAGCGCCATCCCGCGCTCGGCATCCTCGGCGGCCAGCCCGGCGCGCCCACGGCCGCCTCGCTGTCGAATGGAGCGGCGCTGCCGCTGAAATCCAAGGTCGAATTCCCGCCGGGCGAATGCGTGACGCTGCTGTTCGCGGGCGGCGGCGGCTACGGTCCGCCGCGAGAGCGCGACCCGGAGCGCTTGCGCCGCGACGTCTCGGACGGCTTCGTGTCGCCCGCGGCCGCCCTGGCCAGCTATGGACAGGCCGAGGGAGCGGCGCGATGACAAAGACCACCCGCATCGGCGTCGACATCGGCGGCACCTTCACCGACTTCGTGCTGCACGACGAGGCACGCGGCATCACGCGCACCGGCAAGCGGCTGACCACGCCGGCGCAGCCGAGCCAGGCCATCGTCGAAGGCATCGAGCGGCTGCTGGACGAGACCGGCACGCGGGCCGGCCAGATCGCCAGCATCGTCCATGGCACGACGTTGATCACGAACACCGTGCTCGAGCGCACCGGCGCCAAGGTCGGGCTGCTGGCCACCGAGGGCTTCCGCGATGTGCTCGAGATGGGGCGGGAGAGCCGCTACGACGTCGACGACCTGTTCCTGCAGCCGGCGCCGCTGATCGTGCCGCGCTCGCTGCGCCTGGCGGTGGGTGGCCGGCTGCTCGCCGACGGCAGCGAACGCACGCCGCTCGACGAGGAGGGCGTGGCGCGCGCGGTGCGCGCGCTGGTGGAGGAGCACCGCATCGAGGCCCTGGCGATCGCCTTCTTCCATGCCTACCGCAATCCCGCGCACGAGCGGCGCGCGCGGCAGATCGTGCACGGCTTGTATCCCGGCCTGCTCGTGAGCCTGTCGGCCGAGGTCGCGCCGGAGATCCGCGAGTTCGAGCGCACCACCACCGCCTGCGTCAATGCCTACGTGCAGCCGCGCGTGCACGGCTATCTCGACCGGCTCGGCGCCGACCTGGCGGCATTGGGTTTCGAGGGCGACCTGAGGATCATGCTGTCCGGCGGCGGCATCACCACGGTCGACGAGGCCAAGCGCTATCCGGTGCGCCTGATCGAATCGGGCCCGGCGGCCGGCGCGATGGCGGCCGCCTTCGTGGCACGCAGCGCCGGCGAGCCGCGCATGGTGTCGTTCGACGTCGGCGGGACCACCGCCAAGATGTGCCTCATCGAGCAGGGGCAGCCGCACCTGAAGCACGACTTCGAGGCCGGGCGTCTGCGCAAGTTCAAGCAGGGCTCGGGCCTGCCGCTCAAGGTCACGGTCATCGACATGATCGAGATCGGCTCGGGCGGCGGCTCGATCGCCGCGGTGGATGGGGTGGGCCTGATGAAGGTCGGCCCGCGCAGCGCGAGTTCCGTGCCGGGGCCGGTCTGCTACAACCGCGGCGGCACCGAGCCGACGGTGACCGACGCCGACCTGCTGCTGGGTTGCCTCGACCCCGCATTCTTCCTCGGTGGCGAGATGACGCTGTCGATCGACAAGGTCCGCTCGGCCGTCGGCGAGAAGCTGGCCGGCCCGCTGGGCATCGGCCGTGAGGAGGCGGCGCGCGGGATCCGCAGCATCGTCGACGAAAGCATGGCCGCGGCCACGCGCATGCACCTGGCCGAGAAGGGCAAGGACCCGCGTGCCTACACGCTGTTCGCTTTCGGTGGCGCCGGTCCGGTCCACGCCTATGCGCTCGCCAAGCTGCTGAAGATGCGCAGGATCATCGTGCCGATGGGGGCTGGCGTGATCTCGGCGCTCGGGTTCCTGGTGGCGGCGCCCGCGGTCGACGAGGTGCGCGGCTACGTGAGCAGCCTGGACCGGGTCGACTGGGACTACGTCAATGGCATCTATGCCGAGATGGAGGCATCGGCCCGCGCGCTGCTGCTCGGGGCCGGCGGCGACGCACGCGAGATCTCGCTGCGCTGGTCGGCGGACATGCGCTACCTGGGCCAGGGCTTCGAGATCACCGTGGACATTCCGCGCGGCCCCCTGGGCGCGGCCGACCGCGGCGCGATCCGCGATGCCTTCGTCGCCACCTACGCGGCGCGCTTCGACCGCACGGTGCGCGACGTCGGCATCGAGGCGATCAACTGGCGCCTGTCGGCGAGCCTGCCCGCGCAGGACATCAGCCTCGCGCATGCACCGCTGCAAAGCGACCCGCTGCGCGGCGTGCGGGTGGTGAATTTCGCGGAGTTCGGCGACCTGCCGGCGCGGGTCTACGACCGCTATGCGCTCAAGCCCGGCGACCGCTTCCAGGGGCCGGCCGTGGTCGAGGAGCGCGAATCGAGCTGCAGCTTCGGTCCCGATTGCGTGTTCTCCATCGACCGGCACTTCAACCTGGTCATCGAGATCGGCGCCGCGCCGGAAGCGGCGGCGAGCCGAGGCCCGGCGGTCGAGGAGGCCCTCGCGCCATGAACGCGCCTGTGCAGTCGCGGCGCGTGGTCGTCACGCAGCGCTTCTTCGATGCGCAGGCCCGCGCCTTTCTCGAACAGCACGGCTGCACGGTGAGCGAAGTCGAGCTTCCGGCCGGCGTGGCCGATGGGGATCTCGGCGTCGACGTCCTGCGGCGCCATCTCGAGGGCGCGCAGGGCTGGATCGTCGGTCATGCGCGCGTCGACGACGAGTTGCTGCGCACGCTGCCCGCGCTGCGGGTCATCGCGCGCCGCGGCGTCGGCCACGAACGGGTGGACCGTGACGCGGTGCGCCGCCATGGCAAGGTCGCGACCATCGCCGCGGGCGGCAACGACGCCGCGGTGGCCGATCACGCGATCGCGCTGATGCTGGCGCTGGGACGCCGCCTGCACGAGGCGCGGGCAGGACTTGCCGCGGACGACTGGTCGATCCCGCTGGGCAGCGAGCTCTACCGCAAGACCGTCGGCGTGGTGGGACTCGGGCGCATCGGCCGCGGCGTGGCGAGACGCCTGCGCGGCTTCGAGGCCCGGGTGTTGATCGCCACGCCCGAGCGCGACGAGGCCTTCGCCGCCGAGCAGGGCGCGCGCTTCGCGAGCCTCGACGAACTGCTGGCCTGCGCCGACATCGTCAGCCTGCACGCGCCGCTGACGCCGGCGACGCACAGGTTGATCGATGCCGCGGCGCTGGCACGCATGAAGCGCGACGCCATCCTGGTCAATACCGCGCGCGGCGGACTGGTCGACGATGCCGCGCTGCTGGCCGCGCTCGAGGAAGGACGGCTCGGCGGCGCGGGGCTCGACGTGTTCGAGAGCGAGGCCGATTCCGGCTTGCGGGCGGTCACGCGCGCACTGGTGCGGCTGCCGCAGGTGGTCGCCACGCCGCATGCGGGGGCCTCGACCGCCGAGAGCCTCGCGCGCACGAACCTGATCGCGGCGCGCTGCGTGGTGCAGGTCCTCGATGGCGGGGCGCCGCCCGCCGAATGCCTCCTGGCCGATGGCCGCTCTCCCCACCTCTCCTGATGAAAGAAGAACGATGCAGACAAGCGTGAAAGTCCTGGTTCCCTCGGGCTCGATCGGCGCGGGCGCGCGATCGCAGCAGCCCTTCGAGCGCGGCATGCGCGAACGCCCCGACGTGATCGCCGTGGACGGCGGCTCCACCGATTCCGGTCCGCACTACCTGGGATCGGGCCAGGCCAAATGCTCGGTGGGCGCGCTGCGCTACGAGCTGCGGCAACTGATGGTCGCACGCGCCGAGCTGGGCATTCCGCTCATCGTCGGCAGTTGCGGCACCTGCGGCTCCGATGCCGGCGTGGACCTCATGCGCGATCTGTGCCGCGAGATCGCGATCGAGCTCGGACAGACGGTGCGCGTGGCCTGCATCTACAGCGAGCAGTCGGCCGAGGCGGTGAAGACGGCGCTGGCGCAAGGCCGCATTGCCAGCCTGCAGCCCCCGTTGTCGATCGACGACGCGCTGATCGAGCGCTGCTCGCACATCGTCGCGGCCATGGGCGTGGAGCCGATCATCCATGCGCTCGGACAGGGCGTGGACATCGTGCTCGCCGGGCGTGCGACGGACACGGCTTTGATGGCGGCCGTGCCGCTGATGCGCGGTGTCCATGCCGGGGCCGCCTGGCACGCGGGCAAGATCCTGGAGTGCGGCGCGCACTGCACCACCAAGCCGATGGCGGGCGCCGTGATGGCGACCATCGACCAGACCGGCTTCACCGTGCAGGCCCTGGCCGAGGGCGCGCGCGCCACGCCGCGGACCGTGCTGGCGCACATGCTCTACGAGAACTCGAACCCGCACGTGCTGGTCGAGCCGGGCGGCACGCTCGAGGTCGAGCAGGCCCGTTACGAATCGATCGACGACCGGCGCGTGCGCGTCGAGGGCTCGACCTGGACGCCGGCCGATGCCTATACCGTCAAGCTCGAGGGCGCGGCGCCGGCCGGCCATCAGGCGCTGATCATGTGCCTGCTGCGCGCGTCGCGCTACAAGGACCGTTTCGACGAATGGCTCGGAAATCTCGAGCGGCGCTCGCGCGAACTGATCGCGCTGCAGCTCAAGCTGGAGCGCGGCGACTACCATCTGCAGTTCCGCGCCATCGGCCGCGACGCGACGCTCGGTGCGCTGGAATCGCTTCCGGGCAGCCCGGCCGAGATCGGGGTGATGGCGATCGTCACCTCGCCCACGCAGGAACGCACCCGGGAATTGCTGGCGATCCTCAACTCGCCGATGCTGCATTTCCCGCTGCCGGACGACGAGGAGCTGCCCACGCACTGCTTCCCGCTGTCGCCCGCCTCGATGAACCGGGGCGTAGTCTACGAGTTCGTGCTCAACCACGTGATGACGGTGTCCGATCCGCTGTCGCCGTTCCGTTTCGACTACGCCACCTTCGGAGAACCGCAGTGACCCGCCCCGATCCTTCCAGCTACGACGTACGCTCCAAGAATGCCGGACCGTTCTGGCTCACCATCGACATCTTCTGCCACGATGCCCGGGCCTTCCGGGCGCTGTGCGACGAGCCTCGGCTGCAGGCCGACGAGATCGCCCGGCTGCTGCGCGGCGATGCCGCCAGCGTGAAGGTGTTTCGCATCGAGGCCCTCAACGTCATCAAGATCAGCCTGCCGAGGCCGGTGGTGCAGGGTTCGCTCGAGGACCGCGACCTGCACGGCGCGCAGTGGGCCCATCTCGTGCAGGAATCGCTGGCGCGCGATTGATGCGCGCGCCGACCTGCCTTTCGAACAACGACAAGAGGCCGCGTCCGATGCGGACTGCCGGAGACACGACATGCCAACGACGACCATCCCTTTCAACCCGCGGCGCCGTCGCGCGCTGACCATCGGTGCCGCCGCATTCCTGCCCGTCCCCTTCGCCTGGGCGCAGGGCTATCCGACGAAGCCGATCCGGCTGATCCTGCCCAATGCGCCGGGCTCCTCGGTCGACAACATGGCGCGCCAGCTCGCGGTCGGACTCGGCACCGCGCTCGGCCAGTCGATCGTGGTCGAGAACGTGCCCGGCTCGGGCGGGCTGATCGGCATCAGCCAGATGCTGCGCGCGCCGCGCGACGGCTACACCATCGGCATGGTGGCGAACAACTATGCGATCGGTCCCAGCCTCTATCGGCTGCCCTACGACCCCACCAGGGACATCGTCCCGGTGTCGCTGCTGGTGACGGGGCCGATGGTGCTGGTCACGCATCCCGCTCTGCCGGCCCGCACGCTGGCGGATTTCATCGCGCTCGCGAAGTCGCGGCCGGTCGAGAAGTCGCTGAGCTTCGGCAGCGCTGGCGTGGGCACCGTCGGCCACCTCGCGGGCGAGCTGATGGCGACGTCGGCCGACGTGAAGCTGCTGCATGTGCCCTACAAGGGCAACAACAATTTCACCACCGACCTCGTCGGCGGACAGCTCGATGCCGGCTTCATCGCGGCGGGCGTCGCGATGCCGCTGGTCAGGCAGGGCAGTCTGCGCGCGCTGGCGCTCACCACGCCGAGGCGGCTGGCGCTGTTGCCCGAGGTTGCGCCGATGGCCGAGGCCGGGTTGCCCGGGTTCGATCTCGGCGGCTGGCAGGCGATGATCGCGCCGGCCGGCATTCCGGCGCCAGCGCTCGAGCGGCTCAACGCCGAGATCGTCCGCGTGCTGAAGTCGAAGGAGGTCTCCCGCTTCGTCGAGGAGCAGGGCAGCCAGGTGGTGGCGAGTTCGCCGGCGGAGGCCGGGAAGCTGATCGCACGCGACATCGCGCGCTATGCGGACTTGTCGCGTCGCATCGGCCTGAAGCCCGAGAATTGAGGCGCCGCCCGCGCCGAAGGGCCGGCAGCCGCCGGTTGCGATGCGCCACCGGCGAACCCTTCACCCAGCCGACGAGGCGGCCGCCATGAAGCAACTCGAGTTCACCACCCTCCGGCTCTTCGCCGCCGTCGCGGAGGCGGGCAGCCTTTCGGCGGCCGCGGAGAAAAGCAATATCGCGGTGGCGGCGGTCAGCAAGCGCATCAGCGATCTCGAGAGCTCGACGGGCAGCCAGTTCTTCCATCGCCATGCGCGCGGCATGACGCTCACGCCCGCAGGGCGCGCCTTGCTGCAGCACGCCAGGCAGATCCTGTTCGGTGTCGATCGCATGCACATGGACCTGAGCCAGTACGCGCTCGGCGCGAAGGGGATGGTGCGCGTGGCGGCGACGGGTTCGGCGGTCACGCAATTCCTGCCGGGCGAGCTCAAGCGCTTCGGCGACCTGCATCCGAACATCGCCATCGACCTGTCGGAATGGACGAGCGAGCAGATCGTCGACGCCGTGCTCGACGGACGCGTGGACATGGGCATCTTCATCGGGCCCAGCGGCAACGATGCGATCGCCACCTATCCGTACCACACCGATCGGCTGTGCCTGGTGGTGCCCAAGGGCCACCCGCTGGCCGCGCGCCCCAGCGTGCGCTTCGCCGACACGCTGGACGAGGACTTCATCGGCCTGTCGCCGAGCAGCTCGATCGCGCAGCACCTGATGGCGGCGAGCGGCGGCAAGCTCAAGGTGCGCATCAACGTGCGCGGCTGCGATGCACTGTGCCGAATGGTGGCCGAGGGCCTGGGCATCGGCGTGAGTCCCTACCTGATCGTGCGGCACTACGTGTCGGCCACGCCGGTCGAGCTGGTGGCGCTCGAGGACGATTGGGCGCGGCGCCAGCTGCTGATCGGCATCCGTTCGGGCGACGACGGCTTGTCGGGAGCCGCGCAGTCCTTTCTCGCGCACTGCATCGAGGCGGCCGCGCGCCCGCCCGGCTGAGGCTTTCTCCAGCGGCGAAGGGCGTCCGCTCTCGAAGCTAAACCGCGCCGCCGCCCTTCTTTCTAAATTCCAGTGGCCCTCGCACCGGCGGTGCGAGCAGGCAGACAAGAACCACTGGAGACAACCCATGAAACCAAGCCTTGCCGCGACCGCGGCAGTCGCTGCGGCCTGCGCCGCTTCCGCCGCTTCGGGGCAGTCGTCGATCTTCATGTTCGGCGTGGTCGACACGGCCATCGGCACGTTCTCGAGCCGCGCCGAGCCTTCCTTGCGCACGCTCGCCAGCGATCCCGCGGCGGCGGCACGCGGCGCCATCGGCCTGCGCCGCAACGCGATGATCAACTCGGGCCACAACTCGAGCCGCTTCGGCTTTCGGGGCACGGAAGACCTCGGCGGCGGCCTGGTCGCGAGCTTCTGGCTCGAGGCACCGATCTCGAACGACGACGGCCAGACCGGCATCGCCTCGTTCTCGCGCCGCTCCACCGTCAGCCTGTCGGGCGGCTTCGGCGAGATCCGGCTGGGCCGCGACTACACGCCCACCTTCTGGAACGACTCGGTGATGGACCCCTTCGGCCAGGTCGGGCCGGGAACGAACCTGCTGCTCGCGGCCAGCACGAGCGAGCCGGGCTTCGGTGCCAACGGCAACTACGCGCGCGTCGGCAATTCGGTGGGCTATTTCCTGCCGAAGGATCTCGGCGGCTTCTATGGGCAGCTGATGTATGGCTTTCACGAGAACACGCGCTACACGCCGGGCGACAGCACGCCGCCGGGCATCGGGCCTTCCGGCCGGCTCAACGCCGGCGCGGTGCCGGCGGTGCGTGCCGGCCGCTATCTCGGCGGGCGCTTCGGCTATGCGAGCGGCCCGCTCGACATCGCCCTGGCCTACAGCACCAACACCGTGGCCGACAGCTTCTATGCGGGAACCACGGACAGCGTGCGCACGGCCAATCTCGGCGTGGCCTACGACTTCGAGGTGGCCAAGCTCACGGCGGAGCTCTCGCGCGTGGAGCGCGTGCGCAGGTACGCGCAGCCGCCTGCCGTGGGCGTGGTGCCGGACACGGAGCTTTCGGGCTATCTGCTCGGCGTGCAGGTGCCGATCGGGCCGGGCCTGATCCGCGCGTCCTATGCGCGGGTGCGCTACGACCTGAACGCGGCGTTCCCCGCGGCCGATCCCTCGGCGTCGAAGCTCGCGATCGGCTACGTGCACAACCTCTCGAAGCGTACGGCGCTGTATGTCACGGCGGCGCGGGTGCGCAATCGCAACGGGGCTGCGTTGATCGTCGGCGGGGCGCCCGCGTTCACAGCGACCGCGGGCTATGTGCCCGCGACCTCGACCGGCTACGTGATGGGCGTGCGGCACGCCTTCTGAGCCGGGCGCGAGGGGAGGGCGCGCCGGCCCAGGGCGTTGAGCAGGGCTGCGAATCCGGGGTTTGTACTACATCAAACATGATATATCATGTGTCAAACTTCGAAAAAGCAGCCAAGGATCCCGCATGCCGTCCGTGTCGTCCGTCGCCTCGTCCCCCTTGTCGAACCGTCACGATCTCCAGCTCCGGCAACGCGCCGCCAAGGTCGTGCCCGGCGGCATGACGGGGCACCTAAATGCGGCCTCGCTGCCCGCGGGCTATCCGCAGTTCTTCGAGCGCGGCCAGGGCTGCCGCGTCTGGGATGTCGACGGCAACGAATACATCGACTTCATGTGCAGCTGGGGCCCGAACCTGCTGGGCCATCACCATCCGGTGGTCGATGAAGCGGCCCGCAAGCAGCAGGCGCTGGGCGACTGCCTCGATGGCCCCACGGCGCGCTTCGTCGAGCTGGCCGAGCGCTTCGTCGCGCGCAGCGCCCATGCCGACTGGGTGCTGTTCCAGAAGAACGGCACCGACGCCACCACCGTCTGCCTCATGGTGGCGCGCGCGGCCACCGGCAAGCGCAAGGTGCTGGTCGCGACCAAGGCCTATCACGGCGCCGATCCCTGGTGCACGCCGATCCCCCAGGGCATCACGCCCGAGGACCGCGCGCACCTGATCCACTACACCTACAACGACATCGCGAGCCTCGAGGCCGCGGTCGCACAGGCAGGCTCCGATCTGGCGGCCATCGTCTGCGCGGCCTTCAAGCACGACCTGGGCGTGGACCAGGAGTTGCCCACGCCCGAGTTCGCACGCCGCGCCCGCGAGCTGTGCGACCAGGCCGGTGCCGCGCTGATCCTCGACGAGGTGCGCGCGGGCTTTCGCGTGCATGCGGGCGGCAGCTGGGAGACCGTGGGCGTGCGCCCCGACCTCAGCGCCTGGAGCAAGTCGATCGCCAATGGCTACGCACTCGCGGCCGTGACCGGTGTCGATGCGTTGCGCGAAGCGGCCACGCGCATCTACACCACGGGCTCGTTCTGGTCGGGCGGCGTGGCGATGGCCGCGGGCCTGGCGACGATCGAGGTGGCCGATGCGCAGGAAGTGGTGGGCCATGTGCAGGCCATGGGCCAGCGTTTCCGCGACGGCATCGCCGCGCAGGCCGCGAGCCATGGCGTGCCGGTGCGCCAGACGGGTCCGGCGGCGCTGCCGCTGATCCTGTTCGACGAGGACCCGGGTTTCGACAAGGGCGCGGTGTTCACGGTCGAGGCGCTGCGCCGCGGTGTCTACCTGCATCCGAAGCACAACATGTTCCTGTCGCTGGCACACACCGTGCAAGACATCGACCAGGCCCTGCAGGCCACCGACGCGGCCTTCGCCGCCGTCGCCCAACGCTTCCGCTGAGCCGCTCCCGTGCGAGTCCCCGAAACGCCGACGCCACAATAGCCGCGCGATTCACGCACCCGCACTCAAGGAGAGAGAAGCCATGGCAACCCCCGTCATCAACGTGGTCGAACGCACCAACCTCGCGAGCCAGATCTACGAGCACCTGCGCGAGCAGCTGATGTCGGCCACTTTCCAGCCGGGCCAGCGCCTGAAGATCCGCGAGCTGGCCAAGACCATGGGCACCAGCGAGACGCCGGTGCGCGAAGCCCTGATCCAGCTGGTGCGCGACCGCGCGCTCGAGATGAAGGAGGGCTACTTCATCCGCGTACGCCAGCTCACGCTGGCCGAGTACCTCGAGCTGCGCGACATCCGCTTCGCGCTCGAGCCGCTGGCGGCCGAGCGTGCCGTGCCCCTGCTCGACAACGCCACGATCAAGCAGCTCACCGAGAGCCATCGCCTGCTGGTGCGCGCTGAGAAGACCAAGGACTACCGCGCGGCCCTGCAGCACAACTTCGATTTCCATTTCGGCATCTACCGCCACTCGGGCATGCCGCAGCTCACCGAGCTGCTGGACCGCATCTGGGTGCAGGTCGGTCCGATGCTGAACTTCCTCTACCCGCACGGCCATCCGACCTACGAGGCCGAGCACCAGCATGTGAACGTGCTGCGCGGCCTGCAGCTGCGCGACACGGCGATGGTGCGCAAGGCCATCGAGGACGACCTGATCGAAGGCGGCCGCGACTTCGTGCGCGTGCTGAAGGAAATCGATGCGAATCCCGCGCGCGCCGAGGAACTGCTCGCGCTGCGCAACCAGCCACCCCCCTCCAGCAGAAAGAAAAGCCCGACATGACGGACCCCGGCAGCGCCCTGCACCCCACGGCATTCCCTCCCGATTGGCAACGCCGCGACCGCCTCGCGCTGCCCGTGCCGCAACTCCGGCGCGTGGCGCACACCTTGCGCCGCCAGGTCATCGAGCTCGTGCGCCGCCATGGCCAGGGCTATGTGCAGCAGGGCCTGGGCGCCGCCGAGATCTTCGCGAGCCTCTATTTCCACGAGGCACGCATCGACCCCGCCGACGCACGCTGGGAGGAGCGCGACCGCTGCATCCTCTCGACCGCGCACAACTCGGCGCTGTTCCATGCGGCGCTCGCGCTGCGCGGCATGATCCCCTCGGTCTCGCTCGACGACTACGTGAAGGACGGCTCGGCGCTCGAGATCAATGTCTCGGAGCGGCTCGGCCCCGTGGTCGAAGGCACCTTCGGCTCGCTGGGCCAGGGCATGTCGGTGGCCGCCGGCATGGCGCTGGCCTCGCGCATCCGCGGCATCGACTACCGCGTGAACGTGGTGCTCGGCGACGGCGAGCTCGAGGAGGGCCAGGTCTGGGAGGCCGCGATGCTCGCGGGCTCCGAGGGCCTGCACAACCTCTGCGTGGTGCTCGACCTCAACTGGATGCAGGTCGAGGGCCACACCGACAGCGTGCTGCGCCTCTCGCCCATCGCCGACAAGTTCCGTGCCTTCAACTGGCAGGTGATCGAGCTCGACGGCCACGACCTCGAGGCGCTGCTCGCGGCCTTCGCGGCCGCGCGCGGGCAGACCGCGCGGCCGACCATGATCGTCGCCACCACGGTGCCCGGCAAGGGCGTGAGCCTGCTCGAGGGCGTGATCAGCCACAACGCGAAGCTGCCGGCCGAGGTGGCCGACGCGGCGCTGCGCGAACTGGGAGAGATGGCATGAACGCGAACATCAAGGCGCCGGCGCGCACACTCGAGGTCGAGGACTTCACGCAGGGCGGTGCCCACACCGCGATGTCGGCCGCGCAATCGGCGGGTGCATCTTCGGTGCCGCGCTACTACGGCGAGGCGCTGCTGGCATTGGCGCGCGAACGCCGGAACATCGTCGCGCTGTCGGCCGACCTCACCTCGTCGACCGAGACCGACATCTTCCGCGACACCTTTCCCGAGCGCTTCCTGAACCCCGGCATCGCCGAGGCCAACATGGTGGGCGTGGCCGGCGGCCTCGCGCGCAGCGGGCTGCAGGCCTGGGTCCATACCTTCTGCGTGTTCGCCACGCGCCGGCCCTTCGACCAGATCGCGATGCAGGTCGCCTACCCGCGCACTGACGTCAAGATCGTCGGTTTCCTGCCGGGCCTGTCGACCATCCTCGGCGTGAGCCACCAGGCGATCGACGACATCGCGCTGATGCGCGCGCTGCCGAACATGACGGTGATCGAGCCCTCGGGCCCGGCGCAGGTGCCGGCCGCGGTGCGCGCGGCCGCCGACCACAAGGGCCCGGTCTATCTGCGGCTGCTGCGCGCGTCCGCGGCCCTGCCCGAAGGCACGCCCTGGGAGCCGCTCGAGCTCGGCCGCATCCAGCCGCTGGACGACGGCGATGGCGAGGCGTTGATCGTCGCGAGCGGCCTGATGGTCGAGCCCGCGAAGGCGGCGGCGCGCGCGCTGCGTGCGCAGGGCATCGCGGTCGCCGTGGCCAATGCGCACACGCTCAAGCCTTTCGACGAGGCCTTCATCCAGCGGCAGCTCGCGCGCCGGCGCCTGATCGTGACGGTGGAGAACCACTCGATCGTCGGCGGCCTGGGCTCGGCCGTGGCCGAGGTGCTGGCCGAGGCCGGCGCCGGCACGCGGCTGGTGCGCCTGGGCGTGCGCGACCGCTTCGCGCAGGGCGCGTCGATGCCCTGGCTGTTCGAGCGCCACGGCCTCACGGCGCAGGGCATCGCCGACGCGGTGCGCGCGGCACTGGCTTCGGGCGAGAAGACGCGATGACCGATACCGTGCTGGTGCCCGAGCTCTGCCGGCTGCCCGCGCGCGAGCTGGCGGCGCTGATCCGGCGCCGCGCGCTGTCGTCGCGCGAGGTGGTGAGCGCCTTCCTGCAGCAGGTCGATGCGCTGAACCCGCGCTTCAACGCGATCGTCTCGCGCGTCGAGCGCGAGCAGGTGCTGGCCGAGGCCGACGCGGCCGATGCCGCGGTGGCGCGCGGCGACTCACTGGGCGCGCTGCACGGCCTGCCGCAGGCGATCAAGGACACGGCGCCGGTGCGCGGCCTGCGCTCCACCTTCGGTTCGCCGCTGTTCGCCGACCACCTGCCGGCGGCCGACGCGATCATGGTCGAGCGCATGCGCGCGGCCGGCGCGATCTTCATCGGCAAGACCAACGTGCCCGAGTTCGGCCTGGGCTCGCACACCTACAACCCGGTGTTCGGCGCCACCGGCAATGCCTGGGACCCGCGCTTCAGCGCCGGCGGCTCCAGCGGTGGCACCGCAGTGGCGCTCGCGCTGCGCATGCTGCCGGTGGCCGACGGCGCCGACATGGGTGGCTCGCTGCGCAACCCGGCGGCCTTCAACAACGTGCTGGGGCTGCGGCCCTCGCAGGGGCGGGTGCCGTTCTGGCCGCGCGGCGATGCCTTCCTCGGGCAACTGACCACCGAAGGCCCGATGGGCCGCAGCGCCGACGACCTCGCGCTGCTGCTGTCGGTGCAGTCGGGCTACGACGCGCGCGCGCCGCTGTCGCTCGACGGCGCGGTGCCCGACTGGCACGACCGCCTCGAGCGCGATTTCGCCGGTGCGCGCATCGGCTGGCTCGGCGACCTCGGCGGCCACCTGCCGTTCGAACCCGGCATCCTCGCGCTGTGCGAATCGGCGCTCGCGCGCTTCGGGGATGCGGGCCTGCGGGTCGAGCCGGTGCGTACCGACTTCGATTGGGAACGCGTCTGGCACGCCTTCACCGTGCTGCGCCAGTTCATCATCGGCGGCAAGCATGGCGCGCATTACGACGTACCGGCCTCGCGCGCGCTGCAGAAGCCCGAGCTGCAATGGGAGATCGAGCAGTACCGCAAGCTCTCGGCCGACGACCTCTACCGCGCCGCGCTCGACCGCACCGCCTGGTACGACCGCCTGCTGGGCCTGTTCGAGCGGCACGACTTCCTCGCGCTGCCGACCGCGCAGGTCTTCCCCTTCGCGATCGAGGAGCATTGGCCGCGCGAGATCGCGGGCCGTGCCATGAGCAGCTACCACCGCTGGATGGAAGTGGTCACGCCCGGCACGCTGTCGGGCTGCCCGGTCATCAGCCTGCCCGTGGGCTTCGATGCGCGCGGCCTGCCGATGGGCATGCAGATCATCGGCCGTCCGCGCGACGACCTCTCGGTGCTGCAACTCACCCACCTCTACGAAAGCCTCAGTCCCTTCCTGCGGATGGCGCCACCCGCGCTGCGCATGGATTGAGGGGCGGGCTCCCGCACACACGCAGAACGAACGAGACAAGGAGCACCCCCCGATGAACCCGACCCGCCCGCTCAAGGGACTGCACGCTCCGGTGGACCTGTGGCGCGATGCCTGGGGCATTCCGCATCTGCGCGCCGCCAATGCCGACGACGCCTTTTTCGCGCTCGGCCATGTGCATGCGAGCGACCGCCTGTGGCAGATGGACGCGCTGCGCCGCCGCGCGATCGGCCGCTATGCCGAATGGATCGGCCCGGCCGCCGTGCCGATGGACATGCTGGTGCGCCGGCTCGGCCTGGCCGAGTGCAGCCGCCGCGACTTGGCCGCGCTCGGCGCCCCCGCGCGCGCGATGCTCGCGGCCTACACCGCGGGCGTGAATGCCTTCATTGCGAAGGGCGAGCTGTCGCCCGAGTACGCGCTGCTCGGCGAGACGCCCGAGCCCTGGGAGGAATGGCACAGCATCGCGGTGCTGCGCCAGACCGGGCTGCTGCTGAACTCGGTCTATCCGAAGCTGTGGCGTGCCATCGCGCTGCCGGTGATCGGCGCCGAGGCGATCGACCGCCTGCGCATGGACGACGGCGGCAAGGAGCTGGTCTGCCTGCCGCCGGGTTCGCTGGCCGGGCGCCTGTCGCCCGACATGGCCGAGCTGGCCGATGCCATCTCGGCCTTCATCGGCGAGGCCGACACCGAGGCGGCCGGCGGCGGCAGCAACAACTGGGCGGTTCACGGCAGCCGCACCCGCAGCGGCCGGCCGCTGGTGGCCGGCGATCCGCACCGCGTGCTCGACATGCCCAACATGTACCTGCAGTGCCACCTGGCCTGCGATGCCTTCGACGTGATCGGCCTGACCTCGCCGGGCGTGCCGGGCTTTCCGCACTTCGCGCACAACCCCGACGTGGCGTGGTGCGTGACGGTGGCCTTCGTCGACACGGCCGACGTCTACCTCGAGCGCTTCGCCGACGAGGGCCGGCGCTACCTGCGCAGCGATGCGCCCGGCGGCGGCGATGCGCAATGGGCCGAGGTCGAGCGCCGCGTGGAACGCATCCGCGTGCGCGGCCAGGCCGACGTGGACTGCGAGATCCTCGTGACCGCGCGCGGCCCGGTGGTGGCCGGCGATGCGAGGAGCGGCAGCGCGCTGGTGCTGCGCCATTCGGCCGACGTGGAGGCCGACCGCTCGCTCGACTGCATGCGCCCGATGATGGAGGCGCGCAGCGTCGATGCGCTGTTCGAGTCGGTGCGCGGCTGGGGCCTGGTCGACCACAACCTGGTGGCCGGCGACACCCAGGGCCACATCGGCCACCACGTGCGCGCCAAGGTGCCGCGGCGCGCGGCCGCCAACGGCTGGCTGCCGGTGCCGGGCTGGCTCGACCGCCATGCCTGGAAGGGCTGGATCGACTGGGAGCGCATGCCGCGCCAGATCGATCCCGAAGCGGGCCTCATCGTCACCGCCAACAACCGCGTGGTCGATCGCCATGACGACTATCTCTGCACCGACTGCCATCCGCCGCATCGCGCGCAGCGCATCTGGCAACTGCTGACCGCGATGGAATCGGCCGATGTCGCGGGCATGGAGGCCGTGCACCGCGACACGCTGAGCCTGCCGGCGCGCGAAATCTGTGCGCGGCTCGCACCGTTGACGCTGGCCGATGCCCCATCGCGTGCATTGCGCGACCGCCTCGTGGCCTGGGACGCGCGCCTCGAGGCCGACTCGCAGGAAGCCGATGCCTATGTTTCGCTGCGCATGGCGCTGGCGCGCGCGGTGGCGCGGCGCAGCGGGCTCGCCGCGCTCGACGTGAGCCGGCAGCGCACCGTGCCGCCCGGCTTGGCGATCGACTACCAGCTCGGCTGGTGCGTGCCGCAGTTGCTGCGTGCCGACGATCGCGCGCTGCTCGGCGGCGCGAGCTGGGACGAGGTGCTGACCGAGGCCCTGGCCGAGGTCGCGCGCCTGCCGCTGGCGGCATGGGGCGAGCGGCACCGGCTCGAGCTGCGCCATCCGCTGGCGCCGGTGTTCCCCGCCGAGCCCTTGGTGGCGACGCGCGACATGGGCGCGATCGGCGGCGACAACGAAACCGTCTTCACCACCGGCTACCTGCCGCACCTGGGCCTGCACGCGCACTACGCCTCGCTGGCGCGCTACGTGTTCGACGTGGGGCAGTGGGAGGCCTGCCGCTGGATCGTGTTCCACGGCGCGGCCGGCGATCCGCGCGATGCGCACTACGCCGACCAGAGCGACACCTGGCGGCGCGCGGAAACGGTGCCGATGCACTACGACTGGCGCATCGTGGCGGCCGAAGCCGCTTCGCACGCGCGGCTCGTGCCGGCCTGAGGCCGCGGCGCGCGAGCGCCGCCGGCATCGCGAGCACAGCGCCTGCCGCAAGGTCGGCGCAAAAAAGAGAAAGCGCGCACAGCTCTTGCATGGGAGATGCCCGGATTGTCTTCGTTTGACACATGATATATCGTGTATCAAATTTCATATCGAGAGATTTCCAGCGTTTTTCCACGAACCCTCGAAACCCTGAAAGGAACCCGGCTCATGAAGAATTCCCCTCCCCTGTACGCACAGCTCGCCGGCTGGGCGGTGGCATGCGCGATGGGCGCGGCCGCGACCGCCGTGTGCGCGCAGAACGCACCCGCGCCGGCCGCCAAGACCCTGCGCATGGCGATCAACAACGACCTCAAGGTGGTCGACCCGCTGTTCAGCAACACCTACGTGACGCGCGACTACGGCTACATGGCCTTCGACACGCTGTTCTCGCGCGACAGCAAAGGCGAGCCCAAGCCGCAGATGCTCGAGCGCTTCACGCAGTCGCCCGACAACAAGGCCTGGACCTTCACGCTGCGTCCGAGCCTGAAGTTCTCCGATGGCAGCGCCGTGACATCGGCCGACGTGGTGGCCACGCTGCAGCGCTGGGCCAAGCGCGCGACCATGGGCCTGCTGCTGGCCGACTCGGGCGCGGAGTGGAAGGTGGTCGACGACAAGACCTTCTCGCTGCAGCTCAAGGAGGGCATGGGTCAGGTGCCGCTGATCCTCGCGGCCAAGACGCTGTTCATCGTGCCCGAGAAGCAGGCCAAGGCCTTCCCCGACGCGCCGATCCCCGAACCCATCGGCTCGGGCCCGTTCATCTTCAAGCGCGACGAATGGATCCCGGGCAACCGCATGGTGTTCGTGCGCAATCCAAACTACGTGCCGCGCAGCGAGCCGGCCGACGGCCTGGCCGGCGGCAAGCGCGTGAAGCTCGACCGCGTCGAGTGGCGCTACATGCCCGATGCCAACACCTCCACCTCGGCGCTGAAGAACGGCGAGGTCGACATCGTCAACGTGGTGCCGCCCGACTACCAGGCCGCGCTGCGCACCGACGCCAACGTGCGTCTCGCGCAGACCGGCATCTGGCAGCCGTTCATGGTGGCCAACACGCTGGCACCGCCGTTCAACAACCCGAAGGCGCGCGCGGCGCTGCTGCACCTGGTGAACCAGGAGGAGATCCTCGCGGGCATGGGCTTCACGCCCGAGCCCGGCAAGTCCTTCTACTGCCCGGCCGTGTTCATGTGCGGCGCGCCCAACGAGACCGCCGCGGGCGCGGAAGCCTTCAGAAAGCAGGACTTCGAGAAGGCCAAGGCGCTGCTCAAGGAGGCCGGCTACAAGGGCGAGAAGATCGTGTTCCTGCAGCCTACCGACGGCACGCAGTCGATGGCCGCGCTGATCTGGATCCAGTACCTGAAGAAGGCCGGCCTGAATCTCGACGTGCAGGTGATGGACCAGTCCTCGGTGCTGGCGCGCGTCTACAAGAAGGAAGGCCCGGCGCAGGGCGGCTGGAGCCTCTACCTCACGGCCTCGAAGAATGCGGACGTCGACACGCCGCTGACCAACGGCTGGGTGCTCTCGTCGTGCAAGGGCAGCGTGGTGCCGGGCTGGCCCTGCGACGCGAAGATCGACGAACTGCGCGACGCCTGGATCCGCGAGGGCGATGCCGCCAAGCGCAAGCAGCTGGTGGACAACCTGCAGCGCCGCTTCTATGAAGCGCCGCCCTACATCCCCTACGGCCAGTACCCGGCCACCTTCGCGGCGCGCAAGGACGTGAAGGGCACCGAGCTGTTCGGCATGGGCATCCCGATCATGTGGAACGTCGAGAAGTAAGGGGACCGCGGCATGGAATATGTGATCCGGCGCGTGCTCGCCACGGTGCCGGTGATGCTGGTGGTGTCGGTGATCGTGTTCCTGCTGATCCACCTCGCCCCCGGCGATCCGGTGCTGCTGATCGTCGGCGACTTCGCCACGCCCGAGCAGATCGCGCAGACGCGCGCCGCCCTGGGGCTGGACCAGCCGCTGTGGCACCAGTTCGTGGTCTGGGTCGGCAACGTGGTGCGCGGCGACTTCGGCGTCTCGCTGTTCAACCAGATGCCGGTGTCGCAACTGCTGGGCCAGCGCATCGGCGCCACGCTGTCGATCGCCTTCTTCACCATCCTGGTGGCGGTGATGCTGTCGATCCCGCTGGGCGTGCTCGCGGCCTACCGCGCCGGCAGCTGGATCGACCGGCTGGTGATGGTGTTCGCGGTGTGCGCGTTCTCGATGCCGGTGTTCCTCACCGGCTACCTGCTGGTCTACACCTTCGCGCTCAAGCTGCAGTGGCTGCCGGTGCAGGGCTACCGCGGCATCGCCGAGGGCGTGCTGCCCTGGCTCAAGCACCTGGTGCTGCCGTGCCTGAACCTCGGGCTGCTCTACACCGCGCTGCTCACGCGCATGACGCGCGCCTCGATGCTCGAGGTGCTGCACGAGGACTACATCCGCACCGCGCGCGCCAAGGGCCTGGGCGTGCTGCCGGTGCTGGGCCATGCGTTGCGCAACGCGGCGATCCCGATCGTCACCACCATCGGCGTGGGCATCGCGCTGCTGCTGGGCGGCGTGGTGGTCACCGAGACCGTGTTCTCGATTCCGGGACTCGGCAGTCTGGTGGTCGACGCGGTGCAGCACCACGACTACCCGGTGATCCAGAGCCTGCTGCTGCTGTCGGCGGCGGCCTATGTGCTGATCAACCTGCTGGTCGACCTGAGCTACAGCCTGTTCGACCCGCGCATCCGCTATTGAGGCCCCGCGAATGACCGAAGCCATCCTGAACCCCGGCGCCGCGCGGCGTCCTCCCTCGCCGGCGCTGCGGCTGCTGCGGAAGCACTACACGCTGATCCTCGGCGTGCTGATCTTGCTGGTGGTGGTCACGGCCGCGCTGGGCGCGCCGTGGATCGCGACCCACGATCCGCAGGCCATCAACCCGATCGCGCGCATGAAGGCGCCCTCGGCCGAGCATTACTTCGGCACCGATGCGCTCGGGCGCGACACCTTCAGCCGCGCCGTCTGGGGCGCCCGCGTCTCGCTCGTGACCGGCGCCTCGGTGGCGCTGCTGGCCACGCTGCTGGGCGTGCTGCTCGGCCTGCTGGCGGGCTTCGTGCGCTGGACCGACGGGCCGATCATGCGCGTGATGGACGGCCTGATGGCGATCCCCGGCATCCTGCTGGCGATCGCGCTGATGGCGCTCACCAAGGCCAGCCTGACGACGGTGATCGTCGCCATCACCGTGCCCGAGGTGCCGCGCATGGTGCGGCTGGTGCGCGCGCTCTCGCTGTCGCTGCGCGAGCGGCTCTACGTGGAGGCCGCGCATGCGCTGGGCACGCGGCTGCGCACCATCCTGTGGCGGCACGTGCTGCCCAACATCCTGGCGCCGCTGCTGGTGCAGGCCACTTTCATCGCCGCGTCGGCCGTGCTGGCCGAGGCCGCGCTGTCCTTCCTCGGCGTCGGCGTGCCGCCGCAGGTGCCGAGCTGGGGCAACATGATCTCGGAAGGCCGCAACCTGATCGCGATCGTGTTCTATCCCATCGTGTTCCCGGGCCTGCTGCTCGGGCTCACGGTGCTGGCGATCAACCTGCTGGGCGACGGCCTGCGCGATGCGCTCGACCCGCACGTGGCGCGCCAGCTCTGAGGACATGTCCATGAACGACACCCCCCTGGCCGCCAAGGGCGCGGCGCACCGCGCGGGCGATGCGCCGCTGCTCGAGATCGACGGCCTGCACACCTACTTCGACACCCTGGCCGGCGAGGTGCGCTCGGTCCACGGCGTCTCCTACCGCGTCGAGGCCGGCCAGACGGTCGGCGTGGTCGGCGAGTCGGGCTGCGGCAAGAGCGTGACGGCGCTGTCCGTGATGCGGCTGATCCAGACCCCGCCCGGGCGCTTCGCCGGCGGCGCCATCCGCTACCGCGGCACCGACCTGCTGAAACTCAGCGAGGCCGAGATGCGCCGCATCCGCGGCAACCGCATCTCGATGATCTTCCAGGAACCGATGACCTCGCTGAACCCGGTGCTGACCGTGGGCCGGCAGATCGCCGAGACCGTGATGCTGCACCAGCAGGTGGGGCGCCGCGAGGCGCTGGCGCGCGCCACCGAGATGCTGCGGCTGGTGCAGATCCCCGAGCCGCAGCGGCGCGTGAACGAGTATCCGCACCAGCTCTCGGGCGGCATGCGCCAGCGCGTGATGATCGCGCTGGCCCTGGCCTGCCATCCCGAGCTGCTGATCGCCGACGAACCGACCACCGCGCTCGACGTGACGATCCAGGCCCAGATCCTCGAGCTGCTGCGCGGCCTGCAGCGCGAGCTCGGCATGGGCATCGTGATGATCACGCACGACCTCGGCGTGGTGGCCGAATGCTGCGACCGCGTGGTCGTGATGTATGCCGGGCGCAAGGTGGAGGAGGCCGACGTGCTCGACCTGTTCGAGCGTCCGCTGCACCCCTACACGCGCGCGCTGATGGCCTCGATGCCTTCGATGAACACCCACAGTGCGCGGCTGACCGAGATCCCCGGCATCGTGCCCTCGCCGCACGAGGCGGTGCGCGGCTGCGCCTTCGCGCCGCGCTGCGGTTTCGCCAGCGAGCGCTGCCGCAACGAGGTGCCGCCGCTCGAGGAACACGGCGCGGGCGCGTCGCACCTGTCGGCCTGCTTCCATGTCGATGAGCTGGTGCGCACGACCGAGGTACCGACGGCCCAGGCCGCGTTGATGCAGGAGGCCGGCGCATGAGACACCCTGTGTCAACCCCCGACCGTTCTGAGCATGTTTTGCATGGCGCCGTGATGAGCGGGATCGTAGGGCTTGCGCTCGACCCACGCGCGCCAGATGACGCGTACCCAGGCGCGGCACAGGATGCGCACGGCATGCGGATGGTCACATCCACGGGCGCGCGCCTTGGCATAGACCTCGGCGGCCCAGGCGTTGGCATGGCGCGAGTTATCGGCCAGGCAGGTCAGGGCCGCGCGCAAGCGGTGGTTGCAGGCCCACCGGAACGCCACGGCCTTGGATTTGCCCGAGGCGTAGGTGACGGGGGCGACGCCGGCCTCGGCGGCCAACTGCGCATCGGTGTCAAAGCGTTCACGCACGCTGCCCAACTCGGCCAGGATCTGTGCGGCACAAATGCGCCCGGCGCGTGGGAAGCTCATCAGGATGCGGCCGTCGTCGCTGGCAGCCACGTGGTGTTCGATGCGAGCGGACAGCAGGCGGATCTGCTCGACCAGGCGCATCAGTGTGCGCACCAGGCAGCGCACCAATTCACCCTTTGCATCCATCTCCAATTCTCCGCAGACAGGCGCTGGCGCCTCGTGCAACCGCTGCAGCAATTCCTCGGGCGAACGCCGACCGCAGTAGGCGTGCTGGGCGCAGAAGGCCGCCATGCGCTTGGGCCCCAGGCGGGCGGCGCTCTCCGCGGTAGGGTAGCGCTCGATGAAGGCCAGCGCGATGGGCGAATCAACGTCGGCGAAGACGACGCCAGCGCCTGGCCAGAAAGACTCCAGCAGGCTGCGCAGCTGGTTGGCCAATTGCACCCGCGTGGCCACCAGGTCGTCACGCCCGCGTACCAGCGTACGCAAGGCGCGGATCTCAACGCCCTGCGGGCTCAGTGGCTTGAACCGATGGCTATCGGTGCGCAGCAGGTCGGCCAGCAAATACGCATCGCTGGCATCGCTCTTGGCGCCGTGGCTGCGGTAGCGTGGGCGCGTGGCCTTGACAGCGTTGGGGTGGATCGGCACCACCACGATGCCGGCCTCCACCAAGGTGTCAACGACCAGGCCCGACGGACGCTCGATGGCCACCGGCGGACAGTGCCAATGCTTCAAGCGACGCAGCAACTCGGCCAGGCCGGCAGCGTTGTGCGCCACCTCCAGGCGTTCGCGCACGCTGCCCTGTGCATCGATGATGCACACCGCGTGCGACTGGCTGGCCCAATCCAGCCCGGCGAAGAAAGTACCCATAGACAGTCTCCTTGCTTTTGCGGTATGACTTGCCGTGTCGGAAGCCCACGCGGGTCGCTCACTGATCGGCGCTCCTGGCGGTACACCTTGGCGCTACACCCTGTAGCCCGTCTGGGTCTTCCGGCACCCCGAGGGCCGCGGGTCTCATACGGGCCATCGCATGGCCAGCGCTACAGGCAGTCACCCCGGGGGCACGGAAGTCGGGCAGAACGTTCTGCCTATGCAACTCCTTCGGTCAAGCCAAGACCCTGTTCACGTCGCATCAGTGCCGCTCAGCAAGGGTTGACCACCCTGCGTCGTGGCCCATCCAACGCATCCAGGGAACGGAGGGTAGGCCAGTGAGCACGAACGCGACAACCGAGGCGGGCACGCCCTTGCTCGAGGTGCGCGACCTGCGCAAGCACTACCAGTCGCCGGGCTCGTGGATCTCGCGGCGCAAGGCCTCGAAGGTCTACGCGGTCGACGGCGTGTCGTTCTCGGTGGCCGCGGGCGAGACGCTGGCGCTGGTCGGCGAGTCGGGCTGCGGCAAGACCACCACCGGCAAGTCGATCCTGCGGCTGATCGAGCCGACCTCGGGCACGGTGCAACTCAATGGGCGCGACCTGCTCTCGCTCGACGCCGGCGCGATGCGCGAGCAGCGGCGCGAGATGCAGATCATCTTCCAGGACCCCTACGCCTCGCTCAATCCGCGCATGACGGCCGGCGAGCTGGTGGCGGAGCCGCTGCGCAACTTCGGCGAGTCGAACGACGCGCAGCGCAACGAGCGCGTGGCGTGGCTGTTCTCGAAGGTCGGCCTGCGGCCCGAGGCCATGAAGAAGCTGCCGCACGAGTTCTCGGGCGGCCAGCGCCAGCGCCTGGGCATCGCGCGCGCCCTGGCGCTGAACCCGAAGCTGATCGTCTGCGACGAGCCGGTGTCGGCGCTCGACGTGTCGGTGCAGGCGCAGGTGATCAACCTGCTGACCGACCTGCAGGCCGAGTTCGGCATCGCCTACCTGTTCGTCGCGCACGACCTCGCGGTGGTGCGCCACATCAGCCACCGCGTGGCCGTGATGTACCTCGGCAAGATCGTCGAGATCGCCGGGCGCGACACGCTGTTTCGCGCGCCGCTGCATCCCTACACCGAGATCCTGCTGTCGGCGGTGCCCGTGCCCGACCCGCGCGTGCGCACGCAGCGCCGGCTGCTCAAGGGCGATCCGCCCAACCCGGCCGCGCCGCCCTCGGGCTGCCGCTTCCACACGCGCTGCCCGATGGCGCAGGCGCGCTGCGCCGAGGAGGAGCCGGTGCTCGAACAAAAGACGGCGGGCCAATGGGTGGCCTGCCATTTCCGCTGACTGCATATCCACTCACACAAGGAAAGCGATACCGATGATTGCCGAATACGACAAGCTCGATGCCGTGGCTATGGCCGACCTGGTCCGCCGCCGCGAGCTCAAGGCCGAGGAACTGCTCGACGAAGCCATTGCCCGCACCGAGGCGCGCGACACCGTGCTCAACGCCGTCACCACGCGCTTCTTCGACCTCGCGCGCGACCGCATCGCGCAAGGCCTGCCCGACGGCCCGCTGCGCGGCGTGCCCTTCCTGCTCAAGGACCTGGGCGTGTTCTATGCCGGCACCAAGACCACCAGCGCCTCGCGCCTGTTCGCCGACTTCAGCTCGCCGATCGACAGCACCCTGGCCGAGCGCTACGTGCGCGCCGGCCTCGTGATCTTCGGCAAGTCGAGCCTGTCGGAATTCGGCATCAGCGCCACCAACGAACCCGAGATGTTCGGCCCCTGCCGCAACCCGTGGAGCCTGGAGCACACCACGGGCGGTTCGAGCGGCGGCGCCGCCGCGGCCGTGGCCGGCGGCATCATCCCGAGCGCGCACGCGGCCGACGGCGGCGGCTCGATCCGCATCCCCGCTTCGCACTGCGGCCTGTTCGGCCTCAAGCCCACGCGCGCGCGCGTGCCGCTCGGCCCGCACATCAGCGAGAGCTGGGCCGGCATGACCATCCACCACGTGGTGACGCGCTCGGTGCGCGACAGCGCCGTGCTGCTCGACGTCTCGCAGGGCGCCGCGCCCGGCGATCCGTACTGGGCACCGCCGCCCGCAGCCTCGTACCTCGAGCTGACGAAGCGCGATCCGCAGCGCCTGCGCATCGCCGTCTCGCTCAAGTCCTTCGAGGCCGTGACGCTCGATCCGCAGGTGCGCGCCGGCGTCGAGAACGCGGCGAAGCTGTGCGAATCGCTGGGCCACCAGGTCGAGTGGGTCGATCCCGCGCTGGACGACGTGATCTCCGACGACGAGTACATCCAGTGCCGCGCCGACATCATCCACGCCAGCATGTACACCTCGCTGCTGCGCCGCAACCGGCAACTGGGCCGCGACTTCAGCGGCCGCGACCTGCAGCGCGTGACCGCGCTGTTCGCCGAGGCCGGCCGCGAGGTGAGCGCGCAGACCTACCTCAACGCCATCCAGACCCTGCAGCGCGCGAGCCGCGCGCTGGGCCAGCAGTTCGAGAAGTGGGACATGCTGCTCGGACCCGTCTGCGCCACGCCGCCGCACAAGCTCGGCGAGGTCGACATGGAGAGCACCGACCTCGCGACCTACAAGGCCATCGCGCGCAGCCACACGGGCTACACCTCGATCTGGAACGTGGCCGGCAACCCCGCGATGTCGGTGCCGCTGCACTGGTCGACCGAAGGCCTGCCGATCGGCGTGCAGTTCACGGGGCGTTTCGGCGCGGAGGACACGCTGTACCAGCTCGCGGGGCAGATCGAGCGCGCGGCGCCCTGGGCGGACCGCCGGCCGGAAGCGTTTCCGGCCACGTCCTGAAGTTGCCCCGCGCCCCTAGCGCCGCGCGGTGAGCCACTGCGACGGCGTCAACGCCGCCGCGACCACGCGCACCTCGCCGATGTTGCCGAAGAAGCCGTCGGCGCGGTCGCCGTCCCACGAGCCGCCTCCCACCACCCAGGGCGAGCTCGCCGACAGCGTGGCGAGGCCGGGGATCGCGGCGGCGTTGCGCAGCACCGGTGCGCCCTCGACGTACATGGTGGTGTCGTGCGAGACCGGGTCGTTCACGATGGCGATGTGCACCCAGCGGTCGGCGATCACCTCGCCCGACCAGTTGGCCTTGGGCTCGCGCCGGCCCGTGGGGCTCGGCACCACCTCCCACTGCACCTCGCGCAGGCTCGAGATCGCGAACAGCATCGGCGGCGATTCGCCGTCGCCGCCCGCGTAGCCCGCGAGGTCGCCGCGGCGGCCGTCGCGCGTCATGATGTTCATCCACGCCTGGTTGCCGCTGGTCCAGCTCTTGTCGATCTTGACGAAGGCCTCGACCGTGTAGCCGTTCTCCAGCGTCTGCGCATTGATCGGCGCGCTGGCGTCGGTGAGGAAGTAGCTCAGGCGCGGCGTGTTCTTGTTGGTGTTGAGGAAACGCACCGAGCCCGGCGCCGCCGACAGGTGATGGCGGTCGTCGGTCCAGACCACGTCGCCATTGGCCGCGCCCTTCACGCCGCTCTGGTCGAGCGCATCGCGGTGCAGCGGGTTGTTGCCCGTGACGTCGGCCACCACCGTGCCTGGCAGCACCGGCTGGTGGAGCGCGCCGCCGAAGAAGCGCCAGTGCGCCAGCGTGTTCGCGACCTTCGGATAGTCCTCCGCGTCGGCGGCGGGGCGCTGCGCGACGGTCTCGGGATCCTTGTAGTTGGCGAGGATCATCGCGCGCGCCTTGTCGACCAGCGAACCCTCGATGACGGCGCTGCCGCTGCCGAAGGCCTTGTTGAAGCCGGCGAAGCGCTGCGCGAAATCCATCTCGATCTCGAAGGCCTCGTTGGGCGTGGTCAGCACCGCCTGGTCGAAGGCGTTGAGCGTGGCGGCCGGCTTCTGCGGCACCCACGGCGAGAACGACAGCACCTTGATCTTCTTGTTCGTCAGGTCGAACTCGTAGAGGCGCATCAGGCCGTTGCCGCCCTGGTAGGCCATCTGGTAGTCCACCACCATCTCCTCGACCTTGTGGCCGAAGTCGTTGGTCTTCGTGAGGTGCGCGGCGCCGTGGTGGTGGCCGTTGAGCGTCATGAAGATCTGGTCGTTGTCGCGGATCAGCTTCTCCCACAGCATCTTGCCGTAGTCGGTCTCGAGCGGACTGGTGCCGTCGGCATCGATGTTGAGCAGCTGGTGGTTCGACAGGATCACCGGCAGGGTCGGGTTCTTCGCGATCACCTGGCGCGCCCAGGCGATGCCCGCGGCGGAGATGCGCCACGACAGCGACAGCACCATGAACTTCTGGCCCTGCGCCTCGAACACGTGGTACTCGTGGAAACCGCTCGGGTCGCGCCCGCCGAAGGTGGCCTGCTTCTTCGCGCGCTCGGTGCCGAACCACTGGATGTAGGGCTCCTTGCCCGGGTCGCGGTCGGCGTCGGTGCCGCCGACCGGGTCGACGCCGTAGTCGACGTCGCGCAGCACGTCGTGGTTGCCGGCCAGCACGCTGTAGGGCAGCTTCGCGTCCTCGAGCAGCTTCATCGCCGCATCGGCCACCTTCCACTGGTCGGGCTTGCCGACCTGGTCGACCACGTCGCCGAGGTGGATGGTGAAGGGGATGTTGAGCGCCCTGGCGTTGTCGGCGATCCACTTCGTCTGCGCGGCGAAGGGCGCGCTGCCGAAGCGCTTGTCGTACTGGTCGCTCTCGGCCGCGGTGGCGTAGCGCGCGTAGAACTGGGTGTCGGGCATCACGGCCAGCGCGAAGCTCGAGATCTTCGCGGCGACCGCTGGCGCCGGTGCCGGCGCGGGGGCGGCCGGGGCGGGCGCGGGCAGGGCGCCCAGCACCGGCGAGCCGCCGCCACCACCGCCACAGGCGGCGAGCAGCGCGCCGCTGCCGCCGAGGGTCAGCAGCGAGGCGCCGAGCTTGAGCAGGTCGCGCCGCGGCGGTGTGGTGGATTCGGGTGCGGAAGGCGAGGCGTCGCGCGGCTCGGTCGTGCCACGCGGATCGTCGGGGAAATTCATTGCAAGCTGAACGAAAGGATGAAGGCGCGCAGCGTAGGAAGACGGGGTGACGTGGGCGTGTCAGCGGCGTGACGCTTGCGGCTGTCATGAAGATCGCGCGCCGGACGTTTCAAGTGACGCCCGGCGCGAATCGAAGCACCGATCAGTGCGCGCTGGCTGTGGGCCGAATGACGATCTCGCTCGTATCCACGTCCTCCGGCTGCGAGATCGCGAAGTCGATGGCGCGCGCGATCGCCGATGCGCTGATCGCCACCTTCCTGAACTCCTTCATTTCTTCGCGGCCCTTCTCGTCCGAGATGGTGTCGGCGAGTTCCGATTCGGTCACTCCCGGGCTGATCGTCGTGACGCGGATGTCCTGGTGCTCCTGGCGCAGGCCTTCGGAGATGGCCCAGACCGCGTACTTGGTCGCGCAATAGACGGCCGCCGTGGGCGAGACGGCGTGCGCCCCGATCGACGCGACGTTCACCACATGGCCCGCGCCCTGCTTCTGCATCGTGGGCAGCACGGCGGCGATGCCGTGCAGCACGCCGCGGATGTTGACGTCGATCATCCGGTCCCACTCGTCGAGCTTGAGCGAGGCGAGCGGCGACAGGGGCATGACGCCGGCGTTGTTGACGATGACGTCGATGCGGCCGAAGCGCGCGAGGGCGTGGGCCGCGAAGGCCTGCACGTCCTCGCGCCGCGTCACGTCGAGTGCGCGGGCCTCGGCGATGCCGCCGGCGGCGACGATGTCCGCGACGATCAGGTCCAGCCGCTCGGTGCGCCGGGCGCCGAGCAGCACGGTGGCGCCGCTCTTCGCGAGCAGGCGGGCGGTGGCTTCGCCGATGCCACTGCTGGCGCCGGTGATGAGGACGACCTTGGAAGTCTTTGCGTTCATGGTGGGTTCTTTCTGGGGTTGGAGAAGAGGGTTCGGGTCATCGGGTGGCGGCTGGCGCGACGCGCCTGAGTACCATCCCGCCGTGATGCAGCACGCCGTCGATGAAGTCGCCATCGGCCGTGAAGCCCGTGTCGTCGACGTACTCGATGTGGTTGCCTTCGATGACGTAGCGGCCGCGGTAGGTGCTCTCGCGGTTGCCGCGCGCCTCGTCGTAGCGGCCGTTGGGCAGCAACTGATGGCGCACGTGCCCGTCGCCGGTCACCCACATGCCGAGATAGGGATGCGTTGTCATGTCCGATTCCTTGGAAGATCGAGCCTGGGCTCGGTGAGGGGAGGCGAGGGCCGCGCAAAGGGCCATCGGCGCGAGGGCCAGCAGGCCGCGTCGCGTGGGTGCTGGCCGGCGGGGCCGGGTCGCCGGAGAAGGGGTGGTTGCTGAAGTCATGGGCCGACTTTAGGAAGGCCTGGCGATCAGGAGAACTCCCCGATCGCTGACTGCGGCGGTTAGCATGGCTAACCAATGGATGCCGATTTCAACCTCTTGCGCTTCTTCCTCGCGGTGGCGAAGGAGCAGAACTTCCGCGCTGCCGCGGACCATCTGGGCGTGACGCGTTCGGCCGTCAGCCAGGGCATCCGGCGGCTCGAGGACAGCCTGGGCATCGCGCTGGTCCAGCGCTCGACGCGCCACGTGCGCCTGACCGAGGCGGGCGAAGCGCTGCATCGGCAGATCGCCGAGCCGCTGTCGACGGTGGGCGCGGCGCTGGAGGAGGCCGCGGTCGAAGGCCCCTCGCGCGGCGTGCTGCGGGTGGCGGTGACCTCGATCGCCGAGCGTTTTCTCTCGGGTCCGCTGATCGGCGGCTTCGCGGCGGCCCATCCCGGCGTCACGCTCGACGTGACCGTGACCGACGACGAATCGGACATCGTCGCCGCGGGCTTCGATGCCGGCGTGCGGCTGGGCGAGGTCATCGAGCAGGACATGGTGGCGGTCCCGCTCACCGGGCCGCAGCGCCAGATGGTCGTGGCGAGCCCGGCCTACCTGGCCGCGCACGGCGTGCCAACGCATCCGCGCGAGCTGCTCGCGCATTGCTGCATCGGATGGCGGCGTTCGCTCAAGGAAGCGCCGTACCGCTGGGAGTTCCGCGAGGACGGGCGCGACTTCGCGCTGACGGTGGCGCCGAGGATCACCACCAACGACATGCTGCTGATGATCCGCACCGCGCTCGCGGACACCGGCATCACGATCGGCATGGAGGAGACCTTCCGGCCCTACATCGATCGCGGCGAACTGGTCTCGGTGCTCGACGATTTCCTGCCGAGCTTCGCGGGCTTCTTCCTGTACTTTCCGAGCCGCCGGAACCAGCCGCGCAAGTTGCGCGCGCTGGTCGATCACGTCAGGGCCTTCGCGCAACGCTGAGCCCGTGCCGTGGGTGCCCGGCACGGCATCGCCGGTGTCGCGCAACCCCACGTTCGGGGGAGGCCGCGAGGCCCGGCGCGGCCGGGGCTTTGGCGACAATGGACCGATGCTTCTTTCTCCTCCGAGCGGTATGGATCGTGTGCAGGGTCTGGCGGCGCGGCTGGGTTGCAGCGTGGCCGTCCATTGCGAGCGCTATGGCCGCCCCAAGGCCGCCGTGATGGGCGGTGTCTCGAGCCTCGCGATGACGCTCAAGGCGTTCGGCGGGCGCTGGGACAGGACGGCGCGGGTCTACGTCTTCGCCAGCTGGTCGATGCTCGAGGCCGCCCTGGCGCATTGCGTCGCGCACGGGAGCGACTCCGCCCGTGTCGGCTCCGGCGCCCCGGCCACATGTCATGCGCGACCCGCCACGCACCTTCGGCTATCGGTCTCCGAAGGGTCTATGAAGAAATGAATATGGAAGTTTTACAAAAAATGTAGCCAAATAGCGCTTCCCCGTGCGGATCGCGGTTCGGCGCAGCGCGCTCCCGACACCCTCGGGGAAGTTCAGGGCCGGCCCTGGACCATTCGACGGGCCGGGCAGGCGACGTGGCGTCGCGCGCTTGGGGAGGAAGGGCCTCGAGGCCCAGGGGACGATCCGTAGAGAAAGCGTGAATGAGCCATGGATCATCGTGCCGCTTCAATGGCGGTTGACTCGTTCGGGTCGAACTCGTTTTCGGTCGACATCGAGCTGCCTGTGCTCCTCAATGGGCGACGCCAGACCAGTCCGGCGCGAGTCGTCTTCAAGAAAATCCCCCGCGAAGCGCTCACCCGCTGGATGCTCGATCAGGACGGCTGCTACCGCTTGGACAAGGACCTCCTGACCGAGGTGCTGCTGGACGTAGTGAACCCCTACAGGCCCGCGCAGCGCTCGGCCACGTCGATGCTCAACGATGCGATCGGCGACGAGCGGACCGCGGCGTTCCTCGTCGCGGTTTTCCTCCAGCATTGCCAGGCGCCCGGACCCGGGCAGACGCTGCTCCAGGACCCGGGCTGAAACGATCCTCGCGCCGTGTCAGCGCGGCACCGGGCCCGTGCTCGCGCGCTCCATCAGCCGCACCGGCAAGGCGACGGGCGCTGCGGCCGAACCAGCGCCCAGCCGTGCCAGCAGCTGCCGTCCCGCCTGCTCGCCGATCTCGCGGATCGGCAGGTGCACGGTGGTCAGCGGCGGATGCAGGTAGGGCGCGAAGTCGTTGTCGTTGAAGCTCGCGACCGACAGCCGGCGCGGCACCTCGATGCCGGCCTGGTCGAGCGCGGCCAGCGCGCCGGCCGCGAGGTAGTCGCTGCCGCAGACGATGGCGCTGACCGGGGGCTCGCGGCGCGCGATGGCCTGCATGGCTTCGAAGCCTTCGCGAAAGCCGTGCTCGGTCTCGACCACGGCATCGCCGTGCAGCGCGAGCGAGCGCTCGGCCATCGCGAGCTTGAGGTCGCGCAGCCGGCGCCGGGCGCGCTCGCTGTCCGCGGTGCGCCCGCCGATGTAGCCGAGGCTGCGATGGCCGAGCGCGCACAGGTGCTCGACGACCAGCACGGCGGCGGCCTGCTCGTCGAAGCCGATGCTGCTGCCGGTGGCATCGGGCGGCGCCCACATGCACACGAAGGGCGTGTGGCTCGCGCCGAGCATGGCGAGCACCTGCGGCGGCTGCTCGGCACCGAGCAGCGCCACCGCGTCGACGCCGCGCTCGAGCAGCGTGCGCAGGATGGCCGTGTCGCCGGTGGCCCGCGGCTCGGGCGCGGACAGCAGCAGCGTGTAGCCGCCGGCGGCCAGCGTCGTTTCGAGCGCCTGGATCAGCGCCGGGAACGACGAGCTGCCGAAGCGCGGCACGATTGCGCCGACCGTCATCGTGCGGCGCATCGCGAGCGCGCGCGCGGTGCCGTTGGCCACATAGCCGAGCTGCTCGACCGCCGCCATCACGCGCAGCCGGGTCGGCTCGCTGATCATGTCCGGCCGGCTCAGCACGCGAGACACGGTGCCGGTCGACACGTCCGCGAGCGCCGCGACATCGGCCAGCGAGGCGGCGCGGGCGGCGGGCGCCCGTGGGGTGGATGGGGTGCGGGCGGCGGTCATGAGCGGGCGATGGACAGCGCATGTTAGCCGCCCCGTGCAAGCGCATGCATGCCTAGGTGCTAACCCCGGGGTCGCCCGGATTCGATTGCTCCTATGCTTCGTGCAAGCGCTTGCACCAACCGCCTGGAACGCGCTGGCGGGCCCACGAATGGAGACAGTCCGATGCATCCGATCCCGACGCTTCGCCGCGCGCTGCTCGCTGCCGCCGCGCTCGCCGCCGCTTGCACGGCGGCACCGGTCGCGCTGGCGCAGCCCGCCGCCTGGCCCGTTCCCGGCAAGCCGATCCGCATCGTCGTGCCCTTCCCCGCGGGCTCGGGTTCCGACGTCACGGCCCGGGTGATCGCCAAGCTGATGACCGACGAGCTCGGCGGCGCGCCCGTGATCGTCGACAACAAGCCCGGCGCCGGCACCTTCATCGGCGCGCAGGAGGTGGCGCGCGCGCCGGCCGACGGCCACACGCTGCTCTACACCATCGTCATCACGCACACGCAGAACCCGCACCTGTATTCGAAGCTGCCCTACGACCCGGTCAGGGACTTCACGCCGCTGGCGCAGATGGTGAAGTCGGCCACGGTGCTGATCGCGCCGCCCGATGCGCCGTTCAGGAACATCGGCGAACTCGTGGCCTATGCCAGGGCGAACCCGGGCAAGCTCAACTACGCCTCGTTCTCGCAGGGCTCGACCTCGCACCTGAATGGCGAGCTGCTGCAGATGCGCACCGGCACGAAGATGACGCACGTGCCCTACAAGGGCACGGCCGATGCCTCGCGCGCGCTGGTCGCGGGCGAGGTGCAGCTTTACTTCGACGGCACCGCCACGGCGGTGCAACTGATCAAGGCCGGCAAGGCCATCGGCCTCGGCACGGCCACGCCGGCGCGCGTGCCGGTGCTGCCCGACATGCCGACCATCGCCGAGCAGGGCGTGAAGGGCCTGGACATCGTGGGCTGGCAGGGCATCTTCGGGCCCGGCCACATGGACCCCGCCGTCGCGAAGAGGATCGGCGACCTGCTCGCGAAGATCGCGCGCTCGCCCGAGATGCTCAAGCTGATCGAGACGCAGGGCAACGAACCATCGGGCGCCTCCGGCCCCGCCTTCGCCGCCATCGTGAAGAACGACAGCGAGCGCTGGGGCGAGGTCATCAAGGCCGCCAACATCAAGCTCGACTGAGCGCAGGAGACATCGGAATGTTCGACACCATCATCCGCGGCGGCACGCTGGTCGACGGCAGCGGAGACCCGCGCTTCACGGGCGACATCGGCATCGTCGGCGGGCGCATCGCCGAGGTCGGCGGCAGGCTCGGTGCCGCGCATCGCGAGATCGATGCGCACGGCGCCATCGTCACGCCCGGCTGGGTCGACGTGCACACGCACTACGACGGCCAGGTGACCTGGGACCCCTATCTCAGTCCCTCCACCGACCACGGCGTGACCAGCGTCGTGATGGGCAACTGCGGCGTCGGCTTCGCGCCGGTGCACCGCGACAGGCGCGAGTGGCTCATCAGCGTGATGGAGGGCGTGGAGGACATTCCGGGCACCGTGCTGGCCGAGGGCATCGACTGGCAATGGGAGAGCTTCCCCGAGTACCTCGACGCGCTCGAGCGCATGCCGCGCGCGCTCGACGTCGGCGCGCAGATCCCGCACTCGGCGCTGCGCACCTACGTGATGGGCGAGCGCGGCATCACGCACGACGAGGCCACGCCCGCCGACATCCAGGCCATGGTGCAACTGGTGCGCGAGGGCATGCGGGCCGGCGCGCTGGGCTTCTCGACCAGCCGCACCATCATCCACAAGTACCAGGGTCGCAAGTACCCGCCGGGCACCTTCGCCTCGCCCGACGAGATCCTCGGCATCGCGCGCGTGCTCGGCGAGGTCGGCCACGGCGTCTTCCAGATGACGTCGAACCACTACCAGATGGAGACCGAGCTGCCGTGGATGACGCAGCTCGCGCGCGAGAACAACCTGCCGGTGGCCTTCGCGCTGGTGCAGACCGACCAGACGCCCGACACCTGGAAGCGCCTGCTGGCCGCGCTCGACGAGACCCACCGGCAGAACGTGCCGCTCTATGGCGCCGTGGCAGGCCGGCCCGCGGGCATCCTGATGGCCTGGCTCGGTTCCACCCATCCGTTCATGGCGCATCCGCTGTGGCAGCAGATCGCGCCGCTGCCCTGGGACGAGAAGCTCGCGCGGCTGCGCGACCCGGCAGTGCGCGCGCAACTGACCGACATGGACGTGCTGGCCGGCGCGGCCCGGCACGACAGCCGCATGGCCTACCTGACGCAGAGCTTCCACAAGATGTATGCGCTGGGCGCCGAGCCCGACTACGAGCCGCCGCAGGAACGCAGCGTGGCCGCGATCGCGCAGCGCGAGGGACGCACACCGCTGGAGGTGGTCTACGACATGCTGATGGACCTCGACGGCAAGGGCATCGTCTACTTCCCGAGCTTCAACTACGCCTACAACGACCTGAGCCAGCTGCATGCCGAGCTGCAGCATCCGCGCACGATGATGAGCCTGGCCGATGGCGGCGCGCACTGCGGCTATATCTGCGACGTCAGCATGCCGACCTACATGCTCACCCACTGGGCGCGCGACCGCAGCCGCGGACCCACGCTGCCGCTCGAGCTGATGGTGCAGCGGCAGACGCGCGACACCGCGCGCATCTACGGCCTGGAGGACCGCGGCCTGCTGCGGCCGGGCTACCTGGCCGACATCAACATCATCGATTTCGACCGGCTGCGCATTCCGCCGCCCCATGTCGCCTTCGACCTGCCGGCCGGCGGACGGCGGCTGGTGCAGACCGCCGAAGGCTATCGCGCGACGCTGAAGGCGGGCGAGACCATCATGGAGAACGGCGAGCGCACCGGGGCCTTGCCCGGGAAGCTGATGCGGGGACCGCAGCGCCGCGCGTGAAGGTCCCCGTGAGAAGTCAGCGCACGCAAGTGAAGCTGCTCGCGAGATCGACGTTGCCCGCCCCGTTGTAGCGCGGCCAGGCCGGGTATTCGCACAGCGGGCGGGTGCGCCCGTTGTTGCCGGGATTGGCATCCGCCACCGTGAGGCCGGAGGGCGCCACGCCCTGTTCGACCCAGCGTTCGAGCGCGTCGACCGAATCGAGACGTACGTCGAAGGCGCCGCTGCCATGCCCGTACCCGGGCACCTCGTAGTACTTGAGGAAGGCGTCGACCCGCGCGCTGCCCATCGCCGCGACGGCGCGCCGATGGAACTCCTCGGACGAGCCCGCGGGAATGAGCGGATCGGCCATGCCGTGCACGATCAGCACCTTGCCGCCCTTGTTCGCGAACGCGCTCAGATCGGGGTTGACGTCCAGCCGCGACGAGATGTAGCGCAGCCGCTGCTGGACATAGCCGTTCGCGTCGACGGCGAAGAGGAAGGGGTCGTAGCTGGCATCGCGGTAGACCATGTACTTCACGAAGGACTCGCCGATGTAGGTCGCGAACGCCATGTCGAAGCGCGAGGGCGTGGCCGGTGCGCTGCTGCCCATCGCGGGAATGACGCCGCCATCGAAGATATTGAGCGCGGCATAGCCGTCGGTGCCGTTGGCCAGCAGGTAGGGCAGCTTCAGCGGCGTGGCATAGGCACGGAAGCCCCCGATCTGGGCCGTCGACAGGCAGCCGTCGCCGCTGTCGGCGCCGCCCGGGCAGGCGAGGGTCGCGGGATCGAAGGCGCAGGCCGAGACCTTGGCGATCACGCCGTCCGTCGCGCCATCGAGCGCATCGCAGGCCGCGACCACCGAGCGGGTCAGCAGCTGCTGCTTGGCCGGGTTCGACCAGGCGCCGGGCGCGGCGAGCGCCTTCGAGGTGATCGCGTAGTTGGTCAGCATGCCCGTCAGCGACCAGGCGGGAAAGTAGGCGATGACACCGTCGTAGAGCGCGGGCCAGCGGTCCGCGACGTAGAGCGCCTCGCGGCCGCCGCCGGAGCCGCCGGCCGCATAGGTGCGCACGGGCGCCGCGCCGTAGCGCCGCGCGATCAGTTTCACCGCGACGTCGCGCGTCTTGCGCAGCTGGTCGCCGAAGTAGTTCTCGAGCGCCTCGTCGTTGAGCGCGAAGCTGGCCTCGGCGGCACTGCCGCTGTGTCCCGAATCGCTGCCGAAGGCGGCATAGCCGCGCGCCAGCGGCGTGGCGAGGCCCGAGGCACCGGGTGCGTTGCCGTTGCCCGCGATCACGCTGCCGTCGTAGCCGCCGCCCGTGAGCTGCATGGCCTTGCGGTTCCAGGCGGTCGGCAGGGCCAGGTCGAACTGGATCGGAGGAGCGCTGGCGTCGACCGGTGCAATCGATCCGGTGACGCGGCAGTACTCGCCGACCGCGGTCGATCCACTGCCCGCGGGCGCCACGAGCGTGGTGCTGGAGACCACGGCGCCCGAGGTCGGCAACGCGATGTCGGTGGCGGGGATGCCGAGCCCGTTCAAGGCGGCGCAGGCCTCGGCCGCGCTCAGAGCGGGTGCGGGAGGCGGCGCGGGCGTATTGGAGGCCGGCGCGGGCGCGGGAGAGAGGCCCGAAGCCACCGGGGCGAATCCGCCGCCTCCGCCGCCGCCACCGCATCCGGCCTGCACCGCGAGCGCGATGACCGAGACCGCGAGCGAGATCCTTCGCTTCGAAATCTGGGTCGCGGGGGTGTAGCTCTTTTTCATCTCGTCGTCTCCTGCGTCCGTGTTGGAAATTCCTGTCGCCTCATCGCCCGCGATAGACCGGCGGGCGCTTCTCCATGAAGGCACGCGGCCCTTCGCGCGCGTCCTCGCTGGCGAACACCGTGGCCTTGGCCTGGTTCTCGAGCGCGAAGCCTTCGGCGAGCGACAGCCCGCTGGCGGCGCGCGCGGTGCGCTTGATCGCCCGCAGCGCGAGCGGCCCGTTGCGCGCGATGCGTTCGGCCAGCGCGCGTGCCTCGGCCATCAGCGCCGGGCCGGGCACCACGCGGTTGACCAAGCCGATCTCGCGCGCCCGCGCGGCGTCGATGGGCTCGCCGGCGAGCATCAGTTCCATCGCCAGCGGCCACGGCAGCTGCCGCGGCAGCCGCACCATCGAGCCCGCGAAGGGAATCAGCGCGCGCGTGGCCTCGGGCAGGGCGAAGCGGGCGTGCTCCGCCGCGATGCGCAGGTCCGTGCCGAGCATCAGCTCGAAGCCCGCGGCCATGCACACGCCGTTGATGGCGGCGATCACGGGCTTGTCGAGTTCGAAGTCGCGCAGGCCCGAGGCCGCGAGCACTCGCGGGTCGGACAGCAGGCGCCGGTCCCACTCGTCCTCTGGCGCGCGGGCTCCGCTCATCAGCGGCAGGGTGCGCGACAGGTCGCCGCCGGCGCAGAAGGCGCGCTCGCCGGTCGCCGTGACGATGGCCACGCGCAAGGCGTCGTCGGCCGCGAAGCGCATCACGGCATCCGCGAGCAGGCACAGCATGCGCGGCGTCAGCGCATGGTGCGTGGCGGGCGCGTCGAGCGTGATGGTGGCGATCGCGCCGTCGATGTCGAGGCGCACCGGCGGGCTCATGCGCCGCCTCCGGCGCGCTCGTCGATCTCGTAAGGGATCGCGAAGGCGCGCATGAGCGCGTGCAGACGCTCGGCGTCGGGTGCGGCATCCGCCGCGGCGCGTCGGCGAAAGCGCGCATTCAACCCGCGCGCGCTGTCTTCCACCGCGACCGCCACGCCATCGAGCAGGCCGGCGTCGCGCAGGCGCTGCGTCAAGGCATGCTCGCAGGCCAGGGCCCGCAGCCGCGGCTTGTAGACCTTGCCGACGGCGGTCAGCGGGATCGCCGCGAGGATCTCGATGCGCTTGGGGAACGCGGGCCGTTCCGGAATGCGCGCATTGGCGAAGGCCGAGAGCGCCTCGGCGTCGACCCGCGATCCCGGCCGCAGCGACACGTAGGCCACCGGCAGTTCGCCCGCGTACTCGTCGGGCTCGCCCACGGCCGCGGCCAGCTCGACCTCGGGATGCTGGAGCAGCGCCGCCTCGATCACCTGCGGGTCGATGTTGTGGCTGCTGCGGATGATCAGGTCCTTGGCGCGCCCGGTCACGAACACGCGGCGCTGCGCATCGACATGGCCGATGTCGCCGGTGATCAGCCAGCCATCCTCGAAGGTGCCGGCGTTGCGGTGCGCTTCCGTGTAGCCGGGGCCCACGTTGGGGCCGCGCAGGCGCAGCACGCCGCTCTCGCCCGGCGCGCAGTCGCGGCCGTCGTGCGCGACGGCCTTGACCTCGGTGAAGGGCAGCGGAATGCCGCAGGAGCCGTGCACGCGCGGCGCGAGAAAGGGTTCGATGCTGACCACGCCCGCGCACTCGGTCATGCCGAGGATGTTGCGCACCGGGATGCCGAACTTCTGCTCGAAGGCATTGGCCAGTTCGTTGGGCAGCGGCGAGCCGCCGGTGAGCAGGGTGCGCACGCGGGCATGGTCCGCGGGTTCGGCCTCGAGCCCGAGCAGCGTCGCGATCACTGTCGGCACCGCGGCCAGCAGGCTCACGTCGTGCTGCCGCACGACGCTCCAGTAGCGCCGCACCAGTGCCGTGTTGCGCAGCCCGAGCAGGGTCGGCAGCACGATGCGCGCACCGCTCAGCAGCGCCGAGAGCCCGTAGACGAAGGAGCCGGCGACATGGAACAGCGGGAAGCCGTTGAGGATCGTGTCGTCCTCGCGCATCGCATACAGCTGGGCCGCGCTCCAGGCGGCATGCAGCTGGTTGCGCTGCGTGTGCTGCGCGAGCTTGGGCGCGCCGGTCGTGCCGCCGGTGTGGAAGAGGGCGGCCAGTCCGTCGGTAGATCGTGTTGGAAGCGCCGCATCCGGCGCCATCCGCGACAGGGCCGTGTCGAAGTCGATCGCGCCCGGCGCCCCGCCGACGGCGAGCACCTGGCGCAGCGCGGGGCAGGCGTCGGCCAGCGTCGCGGCACGCGACCAGATGTCGAGCTCGGGATGCGGGCCCAGCGCCACCAGGATGTTCGCGCCCGAGGCCCGCACGAGTTCGGCCAGGTGCGCGGCGTCGAGCAGGTAGTTGATCGGGCAGACGATGCCCGCGGTCTCGGCGCCCAGCAGCGTCAGCCAGGCCTGTGGAATGGCCGGCAGCAGCATCGCGACGCGCGTCGTCTCGCCGGGCACGAGGCTGGCGAAGAGATTCGCGGCGCGGCGGATGTCGGCGAGCAGGTCGGCGTAGCGCCAGTGCCGCGGCGGCGTTTCGGGATCGGCATCGGGCAGGTAGCTCAGCGCGATGCGCGTGGGGTGCCGGGCGGCGACTTCGCACAGCGCGTCGTAGACGTGGCCGTGGGCCATGAAGGAGGCGTAGGGCCGCGCTTCGATGCGCGCGAGGTCCTCCGCGTCGCGGATACGGTGGTGTTGCATGGGTCGATGGGGCGCGGTCGGCGCCCGCCTCCTGGTTGTCAGTCGCCGCGGAATCCGGAGGCCTTCACGACCGCGGCCCAGCGTGCCGCTTCCTCGCGCAGCATGCGGTCGGTGTCGGCGCGGCCCGCGCCGACGATGCTGAAGCCGGCTTCCACCAGCTTGGCGCGCGCGTCCTCGGGCTGGACGGCCTTCACGGACTCGGCACCGAGCAGGTCGAGGATGGCCGGCGGCGTGCCCTGGGGCGCCATGAGCGCGAACCAGGAGGAGATGTCGATCTTCGGATAGCCCGACTCCGCCATGGTCGGCACCTCGGGCAGCAGCGGCGAGCGCCGCGGCGCGGTGGTGGCGAGCGCGCGCATCTTGCCGCCCTTGATCTGCGCGTTGCCGAGCGCCGTGGAGACGAAGGCGGCCGCGACGTCGCCCGAAAGGATGGCCGTGACCGCGTCGCCGGTGGTCCGGTAGTGGACCGGCTCGACCTGGAAGCCGGCCGCCTCGCCGAACAGCTCGGCGCCGAAGTGGCCCGAGGTGCCGGCGCCGAAGGTGCCGAAGTTGAGCCGGCCGGTCTGCGCGCGCGCCGCCTTGACGAAGTCCGCCACCGTCCTGTGCGGCGAGTTCGCGGGCACGGCCAGCAGGAAGTCGACGCGCGCGACCTCGCTGATGCCCGTGAGCTCGCGGCTCGGCGCGTAGCCGAGCTTGCCGAAGGCGGCCGGTGCGATCGAGATCGAGCCGACCTCGCCGAGCAGCAGCGTGTAGCCGTCGGGCACGGCCTTGGCGACCGTCAGTGCCGCGATCTGCCCGCCGGCGCCGGGCTTGTTGTCGACCACCACCTGCTGCTTGAGCAGCTCCGACAGCCGGATCGCGAACAGCCGCGCCAGCACGTCGGGCGCCGTGCCGGGCGCATAGCCCACGGCCAGGTGGATCGGGCGGTCGGGATAGGCCTGCGCGCGGGCGGCGAGGGGCCACTGCGCGAGGGTGGGCATCAGGGAGGCGGCGAGCAGGGCGCGGCGTGAGAGCGTCATGGGGATTCCTTTGGCCGCCAGTGTCGCGATGGGGGACTTTTCGTCTGTCCCCCGCGATGTAGACAGGGCGCGCCCTGAGGGGGAAAACCCGGTGCGGCCCGAAGGCGCCGCGCCGATAGGCTCCGGGCATCCCATCGGTTGTGTCCATGCAGCTCATCCCTCTTTCGTCCGCCACGCCCGCGCTCGCCACCAGCGCGGACGGACGCGCCGTCGATGCTATGGCGGGACTCATCGCCTGCATCGGCGGCCACGGCTTCGCCAACGACGCGCTGGCGCAGCTCAACCGCTGGCTGCCGGTCTCATGGCTGTCGGTGTTCCGGCTGTCAGACCATGCGCCGCCGCGCATGCCCGCGTCGGGCAGCTACCGCGCGCCCGACGGCACCGCGGAATCGTGGGCCGTGTACCGCTCTTCGCTGTATCGGCAGGACCAGACCTTTCTCGCGGCGCGCGAGCAGATCGGCCAGGCCCGCTGCACGCTCGTGCACTGGCATGCGAAGGAGATTCCGGCCGCGCATCGCGAGCGCATCTACACGCGGCACGGCCTGCGCGAGCGGCTCTCGGTGGTCTGCAAGGACCAGGACGATGGCCTGCTGGCGATCAACCTCTACCGGCACGAGAGCCTGCCGCTCTTCACGGACGAGGAGATCGAGTGGGTCGGCATGGGCGCGCCGATCCTGACCTCCTGCGTGCAGCGCCACCTCGATCTCGCCGGTGCGCGCGAGCAATCCTTCGATGCCCGGCTGTCGGGGCTCACGCGCCGGGAGCGCGAGGTCTGCGAGCGCTTGCTCAAGGGCTGGACCTACGAAGGCATCGCCAGCGACCTCGGCATTTCCGCCGGCACGGTCAAGACCTTCAGGGACCGGGCCTTCGATCGCCTGGGCATTCACCACCGCAACGAGCTGTTCGCATTGGTGCTGGTGAACACGCCCTAGACGTGCAGCGCCGCGAGCGCGCCGATCGAGATGCCGGCGAGCGCCACGCCATACATGGCGCGCTCCAGCCACTTCCTGCGCGTCAGCAGCGCGATGGCCGCGAGAGCGATCGACACCTGCAGCACCGTGGTGGCCTGCGCCCAGCGGTGGTGCTGGTGCATCTGTTCCTCGGAGGAGGCATCCCAGCGGACGGCCTCGTCCTCGAGCTTCTTCGCCGCGGCCTGGATCTCGCCCTTCTCCTGCTCGTAGCGCGTCACCTTCACCTGCCAGCCCTGGCGTCGGGCGTCATCGGTGGCGGTGTCGCGCGCGAACTCGGCCAGCGCCTGCTTGGTGCTCTTCGATTGGAAGTAATTCCACTGGTTCGAGGCCTCGGTCTTCTTGATGGCCGCGTTGTTCTTGTAGAGCCCTGCATTGGCCTGCGTGGCGCCGCCCATGTACGCGAAGATCGCGCCGATGGTGGCGATGGCCGCGGTGCAGACGGCGATCTTTCCCGTGACGCTCATGCCGGCGCCCTCGGCCGCATCGCCGTGGCCATGGCCGCCGGACGCGGCGTGTTCGAGTTCGTGGTCGTGCGGGCCGTGCACGTGGAATCCGTGTCCTGACATGGGGTCCTTTGTTTTCAGAAAGATATGGAGCGGCGCGGGAGTATGCACGGGCTCCGCGCCCTTTCTTCTCTGGGGAAAGCACTGTCCACCGACGCGGGTCGCGTCGTCGCGCAGGTTCAAGCCGACGTTTGGGCGGCGAATGCGAGCGCGCTGCGCAGCGACGGTTCAAGCGAGAGCGCGCGCCGCGCCGCCTGCGCCCGCGCCGCGTCGAGTTCGACCAGCAGGCGGATCTCTCCCGCCACGCTGGTGGCGATCGGCACGCCATCGCAATACAGCACGCGCGAGCCCGCGACCCGCGGCACCTTGGGACCGTTCACGACGGTGCCCAGCAGGTTGGCCGGGTCGCTGGCCGCGAGCGCGATCAGCGCGCCGTCGCCCGGCTCGCGGCGCACGCGCCGCATCGATGCCACCGCCTCGGGCAAGGCGAACTGCTCGCCCGACACGCCGGCGATGAAGCGGCCGCCACGGATCTCGCCGCGCGCCTCGAGCCGGCGGCACACGCGCACCAGCTCGCGCCAGGGCGGCAGCCACGCGGCTTCGCGCTCGAGCAGCCGCCAGCAGACCACGCCGTAGCGGCGCAGCAGCACGTGCACCACCTGCTCGAGCGCCTCGGCGGAGCTGGCGGTCAGCGCTTCGGCGGCGGCGGGCGGGCGCACCAGGGTCCAGCGCCCGGCGTCCTCGATGCTGAAGAGCGGCGCGCGCCGCCGACGCCGTAGGTCGGCCGAGGCGCGCTTGGCGGCCGGCACCAGCAGGGCGCGCAGGCCCGCGTAGCTGTCGCAGCGCGCGCGGCCCTTGGCGACCAGTTCGGTCAGCGCCGCCTCGATCTCGACCGGCAGCAGCCGGGTGCCGTGCGCGATCTCGTCGAAGAAGCAGGCGCCATGCTGGGCGAGATGCGCGGCCACACGGGACGCCCGCGAGCCCAGGTTGTCGTCGTCCGCGGGTGCCGGTGCGAGCGTTGTCCACAGCGCCGAACTGCGGCGCGGCAGCAGCACCACCGGCGTGGCGCGCAGCGACAGGCTGCCCGCGCCCTTGCGCCCCTCGGTGGCCGTCGGCCGCAGCCGCGTCCACAGCACGCGCCCGGCGGTGCACAGGTCGTCGAGCCAGGCGCCCGCGTAGTCGCTCACGCGCGCGGTCAGCAGTTCGGCCTCCCACAGCGGCGCGGGCGCTTCATAGCCTTCGAGTTGCGAGAGGATGCCCGACAGCGCTTCCGGGCCGCTCACGCGCGAGCCCGCGCCGATGTGCTGCCATTCGAAGAGAAAGCGCACGAAGTCGCGCGGCTCGACCGGTTCGATCTCGCGGCGCAGGCGCCCGAGCGTGTAGCGGTGGATGCGTGCCAGCAGATGGCGCTCGCACCATTCGAGCTCGGTGCCACCGGGCGTGAAGCGGCCCTGCAGCACGCTGCCTTCGGCCTGCAGCGCGAGCAGGGCGCCTTCGACGTCGGCGGTCGACAGGAAGAGTGGCGTGGCGAGCTGCGCGACGGTCACCGGGCCGAGCCCGCCCAGGCGCGAGCGCAGCAGTTCGCGCAGCGCGGTGTCGCGATCGGCGGGTTGCTCGGCGTCGTCCGGCGCGGCGATGGCGGGCTGCATCGGCGCATCGGGCGCCACGGTACGCAGCAGGCCCAGCCGCTCGGCCGTCACCCACAGGCCGCGCGCGGTGCGGCCCTTGCCTTCGAGCAGCAGGCGCGTCGCGCGGCCGGCCTTGGCGAGGGCCGTCAGCCATTTCTTCCAGTCCGCCTGCCGGGCCACCTCGTCGTCGTTCAGGGCGCCGAGCATGCCGAGCGCCTCGTGCATCTCGTCGAGGCTGCGCGGCTGCGGCCAGGCTTCCTCGCGCACGCTGGCGATGGCCTGCGCGTCGAGCTGGCCGACGTCGTCGGCGCTCTGCGGATCGGTGTAGCGCCGGTTCTGCACGGCCTGCGTGCGGCGTTCCTCCAGGGGCGCATCGTCGAGGAAGGCATAGGGCCGCGCGTTCAGGGCCTCGAGCGCGAGCGGCGAGGGCGCGCTCAGATCGCGCGCCAGCACGCGCACCGCGCCGGCCTCCATGCGCCGCAGCAGCGCGAGCCAGCCGTCGGCATCCATCGCGTCGTGCAGGCAGTCGTCGAGCGTCTGCGCGACCAGCGGATGCTCGGGGATCTCGCGCTCGCCGACGATGTTTTCAGCGCATGCGACCTGGTCGGGAAAGACGGCCGCGAGCAGGTCCTCGGAACGCATGCGCTGCAGCTGCGGCGCCACCTTGCGCCCGCCCGTGAAGCGCGGTAGCGCGAGCGCGGTGGTGGCGTTCCAGCGCCAGCGCACGCCGAACAGGGGCGCGTCGAGCAGCGCCTGCACCAGCACGTGCAGCGCCGAGGCCGAATGCAGGTAGCGCGCCACCTCGTCGAGCGGGAAGCTGTGGCTGGTCGAGAGCGACAGCACGATCGCGTCCTCGGTCGCCGCGGCCTGCAGCTCGAAGTTGAAGGTGCGGCAGAAGCGCTTGCGCAGCGCCAGGCCCCAGGCGCGGTTGAGCCGGCTGCCGAAGGGCGAATGGATCACCAGCTGCATGCCGCCCGAGGCATCGAAGAAGCGTTCCATCACGAGCGTGTGCTGGGTCGGCAGGTCGCCGAGCACGGCACGCGCCTTGGCGAGGTGCGCGGCGATCTGGCGCGCGGCTTCCTCGTCGAGGCCGATGGTTTGCGTCAGCAGCGCCATCGCCGCGTCGAGGCCACCCGTTGCGAGCGCTTGCGCGACCTCTTCGCGCAGCCGCGACACGCCGAACGACAGCTCGTCGCTGCGACCCGGCGCCTCGCCGAGCCAGAACGGAATGTTGGGCGCCGCGTCCTGGGCATCTTCCACCCGCACGCGGCCCGGCTCGATCTTGAGGATGCGGTAGCTGGCATTGCCCAGCTGGAACACGTCGCCCGCGAGGCTCTCGATGGCGAAGTCCTCGTTGACGGTGCCGATCTTGTCGGCCTGCGGCTCCAGCACGACCGTGTAGTCGCCCGTCTCGGGGATGGTGCCGCCGGAGGTCAGCGCGGTCATGCGCGCGCCCTTGCGTTCGCGCAGCAGGTGGTGCACGGCGTCGCGGTGCACATAGCCCGCGCGCTGGCCCTGCCGCGTGGCGAAGCCCTCGGACACCATGCGCACCACCTCCATGAAGCGCGCATGCGGCAGCTGGGCATAGGGCCAGGCGCGGCGCACCAGGGCGAACAGCTGGTCCTCGTTCCATTCGCGGCAGGCGGTCTCGGCCACGATCTGCTGCGCCAGCACGTCCAGTGGCGCCGGCAGCACGCGCAGCGCGTCGAGCTCGCCGCGGCGGATGCAGTCGAGCAGGGCGGCGCATTCGACCAGCTCGTCGCGCGACTGCGCGAACAGCCGCGCCTTCGGCACGCCGCCCACCGCATGGCCCGAGCGCCCGGCGCGCTGCAGGAAGGTGGCGATGGCGCGCGGCGAGCCGAGCTGGCACACGAGGTCGACATCGCCGATGTCCAGGCCCAGCTCGAGCGAGGCCGTGGCGACGAGCACCTTGAGCTCGCCGCGCTTCAAGCGCTGCTCGGCGGTCAGCCGCGTCTCCTTCGACAGGCTGCCGTGGTGCGCGGCCACCGCCTCCTTGCCGAGGATGTCGCCCAGGTGCCGCGCCGCGCGCTCGGCCATGCGGCGCGTGTTGACGAACACCAGCGTGGTCTTGTGCAGCCAGACAAGCTCGGCCACGCGCGCATACACCTGCGTCCACTGGTCGCCCGACATCACCGCTTCGAGCGGCGTGGGCGGCAGCTCGAGCGCGAGGTCGCGCTGCCTGGCATAGCCGATGTCGACGATCTCGCAATCGGCCGTGCCGTCGGCGCGCAGCGCGCCCGCGCCGACCAGGAAGCGCGCCACCTCGTCGATGGGCTTCTGCGTGGCCGACAGGCCGATGCGCACCGGCCGCGTCGCGCACAGCGCCTGCAGGCGCTCGAGCGACAGCGCCAGGTGGCTGCCGCGCTTGCTCGCGGCGATGGCATGGATCTCGTCGACGATCACGCTGCGCACCGTCGACAGCATCCGGCGGCCCGAGGCGGAGCTCAGCAGCACGTAGAGCGATTCGGGCGTGGTCACCAGCACGTGCGGCGGCCGGCGCAGGCTCTGCTGGCGCTCGCGCTGCGGCGTGTCGCCGGTGCGCACGGCGGTGCGGATCTCGACATCGGGCAGCCACAGCGCCGCCAGCTCGGCACGGATGCCCGCGAGCGGCGCATCGAGGTTCAGGCGGATGTCGTTGGACAAAGCCTTGAGCGGCGAGACATAGACGACGGCGGTCTCGTCGGGCAGCCCGGCGGGATCGAGGCCGCGGCGGACCAGGTCGTCGAGCGCGGCCAGGAAGGCCGTGAGCGTCTTGCCCGAGCCCGTGGGCGCGGCGACCAGCGTGTCGCGCCCGGCACCGATCGCCGGCCAAGCCTGGGCCTGGGCCGGGGTGGGGCCGGGGAAGGTTCGCTGGAACCAGCGGGCGACGGAAGGGTGAAAGGAATGCAGGTCCACGGAAAGCGCAGGCTACGGCAGCGATCGCGGCGGTGCAACGCGCGAGCCGTTGACCCCACAGCTGGGGGCGCCGGGCGCTTTGTCTATATCCAGGGGCCTACAAGGCGCTGCGCGATGAAACATCCGCCAGGTGGATCGCGAAGCCCTGGCGGCGAATCTCCTCGAGGATGTGGGATGCATGCATGGCGACCCGTGGCAGGGGCTCCAGCGGGTCCCAGTTCATCTTGAATTCACGCAATGGCAAGACATGGGATGGACTGGTCGGAAGTGTCAGCGTGTCGGGATGCACGCCCGAACAGGTGCTCAGAAACAGCCCTGGCCGCTGAACACTCTCATAAGTATCGATTCGCACTCGGCCCCCTTCTTCAGGAGCGAGAGTAGCCGACTTTGCGCGGTGCGGGCGGCTCCCATTCCGAGGGGCCTCCGGCGGACGATCGGCTGGGTCAGAAAAATTCTTTCTCACTTCGTTGACCGAAGCCCCAAAAGCTGTGCATAATCGAGGGCTTCGCTGACTGGCTTCGGCGGTGATGACGAAAGTTGTTGCTGCGGGGTTGGATGGTGAAGAGGATGAAAAAAGTTTTGACGGTTCTTTAAAAACCGTGTTAGACTAC
>NZ_JBMDKG010000064.1:0-49845 GCF_057809595.1 Variovorax sp. FG153 | reverse complement strand
AGAGCTCCGTGACTTCCAGCGTGCCAGTGGTCAGGGTGGCGCCGAGCACCGCGATGTTCGGTGTGGCCGGCACTGCGAGGTCCAGGCGCTCGCCGGCCGCGATGAAGTGCGTGGTGGCGCTGGCTGTCTGCGAGCTCGACCCGATCGCGTACCTGATATCGGCACCGCGGGCGTAGATGCTGATGCGCCGGCAGGTCGTGGTCAGCGCTGTGTTGGCGCTGGAGCCACTCGAGGCAGCTGCCGCAAGCTGTCGCGCCACCAGCGCCTGCTTGATCGTCTCCACGGGAACCGCACCGGTGGATTGGGACGGGAGCTTCGTGTCGATGCTGGACAGCGAGTTGTTGCCCGTGGTCTGGGCGGCACTGGTGGCCGCGCCCGTGGGCAGCGGCAGTGCAGCGGCCGAAACGGGCTGCGTCGCCGGGAAATTCGTGACGGTGACCGAGCCGCCAGCACCGCCGCCCGCACCGATCAGTACCGGCGTCCCGGACGAGTCGATGGCATAGGGCCCCGATCGATCGTCCGCCTTATAGAAGCCTCCCGGCCCCGGAACGTAGCCGGTGGTGACGTCGGCCATGGCTTAGGCGCCCTCGCCCGGCGCACCGTCCAGCAGGGCCTGCAGGTCCGCCTTACTGGCGTTGCCCTTGAACTCGATGCCCTTGGCGGTCAGCGCCTCCTTGATCTCGGCCGCCGTCATGGCCTTCTGCCCGCCCTCGCCCGGCGCGCCGTCCAGCAATTCACGCTTCTCGCATTCGACCCACCCGGCCGCCTTGTGACCCGCCAGCGTGGAAGGATGCACCTCGATGTAGTCGGGCCCTTTGGACACCGGAATCAGTTCGATATCGGACATGATCTATCTCCGTTGGTTTGGGGAAGGCCGAGAGCCGAAGCCCCCGGCGATGCATCAGCCCATCAGGGTGGCGATGTGCTCGGACTTGACCGCGGCCGTGCCCCAGGCCAGGCAGACCTCGTACTTGACCTGGCGGTACTGGCGGTACACCCGCACCTCGAAGGTCATGCCCGTCACCGGGTCGGTGATGGTGATGGCGTCATCCGCCGAGTCGCCACCCTCCGGCACGGCCGGAGCCCGGGCAGCCAGCACGATCGCGTTCCGTGCGAAGGCAGCGTTCGGCGTGTACGAGTTGCCCACGGTGAGCGCGTTGGCGGTCGGGATCTGGATAAGCGCACCCGGCCGGTTCAGCGAGATGGTGCCGGGAGCAGCGATGCCGGTGCCGACCACGAACTTGTTCGCCGTGTCGGCCGCGAAGGTCACGACGTCGCCCGCCAGGACCGTGCCGGTGCCGGTCACCAGGGCGATGTCGCGCACACCGGCCGCGGTGGCGCCGCTGGTAACGTAGCTTGCGCCGGTGCCCTTGGTGTGCAGCGCGATGCCTGCCGAGTTGCGCAGCGCGAAGCTCTGCACGCGGTCGGTCATGCCGTCGCGCAGCATGTCGTTCGAGCCGGCCTCGTTGACCTTGAACAGCACGCTCTGCTTGCCGCGCAGGTTCATCATGGCAGCGGAGCCCAGCACCAGTTGCAGGTCGGTCTTCGGCGCCCCGTTGTCTTCGAGGATCTTCAGCACGCCGGCGAAGTCCGACAGGTCGCCGGCCGTGCCGAACGGGGTCGTGCCGGGCGTGCCGTAGGCCCGCGAGGCGCCGAGCTTGGCGGTGATGGCCAGGTCGACTTCCACGGCGTTCACAAGCTTGCGCATGGCGTCCGTGAACTGGTCGGCGAGGACCTGGTTGTAGACGCCGGTGGTGCCGACGGCGCGCTGCTCTTCACCGTTCCAGCGGACCGGGGCCGCCTTCGACTTGGTGATCGCCACGTCGACATAGCCGACCGTGGTGTCGCCGCTGTTGGCCGGGTTCACGCCGGGGGTGATGTCCTCCAGAGCGCCGGCCTCGCCGAGCGGGACGCGCACGGTCTGGCCGACGGCAGCGCGTTCAGCGTTGGAGTCGCGGCGCACCGCGGGGATGAAGCCGACCATCTCGCGCGAGACGACGTTGAGGGCCTCGTAGAGGGTCGGGATGATGCCGGTGAGGGTGTTTGCCATGATTGGCCTTTCAGAAAAGAGAAAGCCCGCTCATGGCGGGCCGTGCAGGGTGAAACCGCGGGTTAGTCGGTGATCGTCATCTCCCGCGCGGCCTTTGCTTGGTCCGCAGGAGGTAGAGACGAGAACTGAGCGCGGGTGATGGACTTCTTGCCGGATGCGCCCGAGGCGCCGGAGCCAGGCGCTCCAGTTCCCTGGGCCTTGGGCCACAGGTGTGCTGCGCTTTCACGCAGCGATTCCGCCCACTCGATGGGCGTCAAGGGGGTCTTGCCATCCTTGCCGAGGACGACGTCCTCACCGTTGACCGCGACCACGTCGCCGTCGGAGTTGACGGACCAGCCGCTGCTCTTGGCACGAAGAACGATGTCCTCGAGAGCCTCAGGCAGCGCGCCGGCCTTGGTGGCGGCCTTCATGATGGCATCGGACAGCGCGCGGCCGGCGAGCTTCTGGTTGGCGGCATCGCGACGTGCGATTTCGTCATCCTTGGCCTTGAGCTGCTTCGCCGTCTCGCTCTGGTAGCGCTCCGTGCGCCGATTGAACACCTCGTCGATCTTCCCCTCGGCCAGGAGCTTGGTCTCCTCGTCCGTCTGAGCCTTCGTCAGGAGACCCTTGACGGCCTCCAGGTCAAAGCCTTCGAACTGCGAGTTCAGCGCCTCGAACTTGGTCTTGATCTCCTTGTTCGCGGCGATCAGCTCGCCATTTTTCGACTTGAGGCCAGTCACAGCTTCGCTGATCTTGGTGTCGATGATGGCCTGGATCTCGGGGGTGATTTCGGGTCCGCCGCCACCACCACCCCCATCGGGATCGGGAGATTGAAGACGGGCGAAGAGGCGTTGTTTCCAGAGTGGCATGTGTTGATCCCCTTGGGATGCTGGGTTGGTGATGGCCTTCGGCCGGGATGAAAAAAGCCCGGCATCACCGGGCTTGAGGAAAAAGAAAACCCGCTGGACTTACGTGCAGCGGGTTCGATATGTCTACCGGACAGTTACGGGCGGAGCACAAGCAGCAATTCACCATCTCTCCAGCGAGTCGGCACCGCCGCTACCGAAAAGAAGCGCGTCTCCTTTCCGGGCTCAACTATGTCGAATGGGGAGCCGGGACTGAGGATGCCGACTACCAAGTCGGGGTCGAAGCAAGTCAGAATCACTTTGTAGAGATCGCCTGTATCGGCATAGCGACGAATCGTCACGCCACCCAGGCTGTAGACCATTGCCATCGCGGATTGCAACTGGACGGCACTCATCCCACAACCACTCTTTCGCCACGCATGTGGCAGTTGGCGCAGAGATACTGCTTCGTGCCGCCCTTGGCCTTTCCGTTTTCCCAAAGCACTCCGGTTTTCGTCTCGATCAGTTCACGACCGCCGCAGCGCGGACACTGGAGCAGGAACCCTGGCTTCGGCATCGCCTTGACACGCTGACGCACCTTCTCGAAGGGAGACGGTTCGGCGGGCGGAACGAGCTTGAGGCGGGTCACGCCAAGATTCTAGAGCCCCGCCTTTTCAAATGCCTTTTTGTTCAGCGCTTCCAGTTGATCGAGGGACAGCCAATCGCCCCGATCGTTCTGGAACTTGTCGATCGTGAGCCCGCCGTCTCGAAAAAGCTTCCCGCGCTTGGCACCCAAAACCTCATCTTGCACGGACGCGGGCTGGGTCTTCAACCACTCCCCGTAGGTCATGTTGGCATCTACTGGGCCATCTGCGCTCGAGCGTGTCCCGAATAGGCGCGTCTGGCCTGGCAGGAGAGCAATGCCTGTGCTTCGGCAGTTGTAGTGAATCTTGCCCGGGCCACAACCATGCTGAGTGCACCAGGGCACCAGATGCCCGATCGGCTTGGGATGCTCACCTATCGTGTAGCGCTTGCCGGACCGAGCAATGCACGGCGGACTTGTTTTGCCATCGAGCGTACTGATCCACATCTGGCTCTCAAGAGCGTCTGAGTTCTCCTCAAAGAACCTGTCGCGAGTGCTCGCCGCAGTGTGGCTCAGTGCGGACCGCACCATCGTCTCTAGCCGCCGTCGATCCACTTCGACGAAGCCTTCGACGTACCCTCGAGCTCGCGTCCCACGCAACTCTCGGACGATCTGTGACGTGGGCTTTCCCTCCAGATAGCCCATGCGAACAGCGTCGCGAATGCGCTTGGCCCGTTCCGGCCCGAGCTCCGCAATCGCTTCCCGAAGCAGCTTCCCGGCAAAAGGACGACTGTAGGTGGCCGCCCAGGCCTGCTCGGCGGTCACAGCCGTGATGCTGACACCCGCCCCAACATGGGAACGGTAGAGGTTGTATTGGAACCCCGCCTCACTAGCCGCGAGGTCGCGTGCGCCAGCATTCAAAGCGGATTGTGCGTCTTGGTAAGCACGGCCATTCAGCACTCGGACGCTCCCTAGAAGGTCTTCTAGGAACTCCACCGTCCCGCCCGTTGCCGGCATGCGCTCCAGCGCCTCCGCAAGGGCCGCAAAGACGTCGGCATCGGCGCGGTTCAGGATCGAAAGGATTCGCTGGACCTGCCCATTCGAATATCGCTGCAGGGCAACTGCATGCCGAATCGTGAGGTCAAGAACCGCCTTCGCCGCGGCAACTTCCTGCGGCGTCATTGTCCGCCGCCCTCGCCTCCCATGGCGCCCAGTGCCGGCCCCTCAAGCTCAAGATCTTCCTCGATCTCCTCATCTGTCCGCTCCGCCGCAATGACCCCTTCGGCCCGCAGGTACGCCCGCAGGTCCGGCTTCGCGATCGCGCCCGACTGCCAGGCGGCCACCAGCGACGTGACCACCGGCGCGTCGATCTTGGCCCTGGTGTATTCCTGGCTGATCTTGTACGAAGCATCCTCGGCCACGGTGATGTTCAGATACCAGCCGCACCAGCCGATGGCTGTTTGGTAGGCCTCGTTCACATTCGAGACGCACATCGAAAGAACCGAGGTCGATGCCTCCTTGTCGTTCTCGTTCTGCGTGGCCGTCACCGCGGCGCGCGTCTGGTCGAGCAGCCGGGCGCCCATCGCGACCATCTGCGCCTCTTTCTGGTCCATTGCCTCCTTGACCAGGGTGTTCGGGCTGGGCTGCGCGAATCCGAACGTGCCGCCCTCAGGCAGCAGGAAGGGATTTCGCGACCCGATGTAGGCCTTGCCTTCCTTCTCGATGTGGTCACGCCATTCCTCGGTCAGGCCGCCGATGTAGGGCTGCGCCTGGCCGGCGAAGAAGACGCTGTCCTCGTAGTCGGCCGAGTTTCTGTAGTGCGCCACGTTGAGCCGCGCCAGGTCGTAGAGCGGCGAGTCGTCGATGTCGGAATCGTTGTTCCGGCTGCCGACGAACTGGAATGGGATGAAGTCGAGCGCCTTGGCGCTGGATCGCGGCGCAATCTGCTCGATCAGCGTCATCCCCTTGCCAGCGTCTCGCCAGATGCGGCAGATGCACTTCCCATCTTCGATCGCCAGCTCACGGTACTGGAAAACCGGATTTAGCCCAAAGCCCTCGGGCTCTTCGATGCACTCCTTGAGGACCACAAGCGTGAGCTGCCCGTCGAAGCGCCAGTTGATGATCGCCTCGGCCGTGTAGGCCTTGATGACCGGGCGGGCCAGCCTCTCGTCGAAGTCGACGTAGAGGCCATGGCGGCCGACCTCCAGCACGTTCGAAACCGTCGCCTGCGACTGCTGGTAGATGCTGTTCTTGCGACCGTCTGCGTCCTTCAGCAGGTACTCGAGCTGGGTCGGCAGGTTGTGCCGCGGGTCGCGACGGAACGCGAGGCCCAGCAGCCCATCCAGCGTCCGCCCGGTAGCGTTGTAGAACACCGCGCGCTCGACGTAGGCCTTGTTTCGTGCGCGGTTGTCCTCGCTCTTGTCGCTGGCATTCAGGTACGGCAGGTATCCGCCGACGCGCATCGCCTGGTCGCCCGAAACGACGTCGCGCACGGTCCGCCAGCGCTCGGAGGCGTCGGCAGGGATGCGGCTGAAGGAAACGTCAGTTGTCATCGGTCAGGCGTTGGTTGCGGAGCTCAGCTTCATGGTCATTGCTCCGGGTTTCACCGCCAGCACGCGGTAGCGCGTCTCATCGCCGATGTGGTCCTCGGCCTCGGTGTCGATGTCATCGGGATCGCGGTCGCTCCGCGGAAGAACCGGGATCGTCCGGATGAACTGCCTGCAGGTGTCGAACACGAAGAGCCCAGGCTCTTCCATCCGCTCAGCGCGCGCCGCCTGTAGCCTGCCGCGCATCAGCTGCCAGCCGCGCTTGCGCGACCCGGGCGACTTGTCCGCCTTCTCCCAGCGCACCTTGTGGCGCTCCTGGATCTTGGCGGGGCTGTCGCCGTTCGTCTCGTCGAAGATGCTGCTGTCGGCCGGGCCCGGCCTCATGCGCTCCTGCAGGCCCATGTCGACCTGCCGGACCACAATGCCGTCGGCGATGCCCGCATCGCTCATCTTCAGACCCTCATTCGGGCGGCCGTTCCAGCCATACCACTCCCCGATCCGGAACAACGTCCCGCGCGGGAAAGCGCGCTTCGTACCGTCCGCCATGATGGCCTCGGTCCCGTCCGACTCCGCCCAGAAACCCACCGAGAACGGCTTGCTGCTGCCCCAGTCGAAAGCGCGGTCGATACGCCAGGTCGTCGGAATCGCGAACGGCCGCAGGACATGCTTGTCCTGATCCCAGAGGTCATCGAACATGCCGCCAGCGATGATGTTCCAGTCGCCATCGCGCATCGCCTTGACCAGCGCGGCGTTTCCAAGTCCTTCCAGGCGGTCGATGTAGTCCGGGTCCGTCTCGGCCAGCGTCGGGTTGTCGGCCAACTTCGCGGGCACGTACTGGCGGCGCATGCCGCCTTCCTCCTTGCCCATCTGCGTGATGACCATCGGCGCGGCCTGGTCGACGAACGTCGCCTTGACCCAGTTGTGGCCCACGCCCCCAGGGTTGGAGCCATTCACGATCCGCGGGAACAGCCCGATGTACTGCGCCGGCACTCGGAGCCCGCCGAGGCGGCACCGGCCGCGCAGGTAGCGGTAGATCACGTCCGTGAAGTGCGTCAGCTCGTCGATCATCAGGACGTGGATTTCCGCGCCCTGGTACTTGAACCGGTCCTTCTCGTACTGGCAATGGCAGAGGTGGATCTTCGATCCGTTCCAGAACTCGATGGAGTTCTTGGACCAGTTGATCTTCGCGTGCCCCTGCTCTATCCACTCCGACAGCATGGCGGGAAAGCCCGTCGGGCCTTCCATGTGGTTCTTCGCCAGGTCGTCGGAGATGCGACGGAAGATGTAGACCTGCAGCCCAGCAATCGCCGTGCACCACGCAATCGCCGCCGTCCGCATCAGGTGGCTCTTACCGCCGCCGGCCGCGCCTCCGTACAGGATTTCCGTCGCTGTGGAGAGGAACGCCTCAGTTTGCCGCGGGTGGAGGTGCAGTTCCATGCAGCACCAGCTTCAACTCGGGGTGACGAATCTCGCCGCTGTGCTCGAGCTTCGTCTTGTTCGTGAATGCGCCGCCCGACTCTTTGGCGGCCTGCTCGAGCAACTGCGACACCATCGCGACGTTGCCCTGCCCCTCGACCTTCTGAAGCATCCGCTCCAGCACCCGCAGCCGGTAGGCCTGGTGGGCAATAGGGATCGTGGAGACATCTTCCACGAACTTCTTCCGGGTCTCCGCGAAGATGATCTTGAGCTTGTCGCTCATACGCTCGCCGGCCACCGTTGCAGGGTTGTAGGCCTGCAGTTGCTGGGGGCTGACGACGATGCCGAACTGCTGTTTTACCGATTCGGCGACCACCTTTGGCGAGTCGAAGCAGGCCAGGGCCTGGACGATGAACAGCTTCACGTCAGCGGTGAGTGCTGCCATGTCTCGATTCCTTAAAACGCTCGTCAAACTCAGGCGGCGCGTAGCAGGCAAGTCCCGCATGCGCCGGCAATGTTCGACTGCCCGACTTGCGGACGGCTGCCCGCGGCGCGCGCCAACTGGGCGATTGCGCCGTTCGGGTCGCCCACCCCGTAGCGCCGAACCACGCCGACGAACTCCTCGACATCGTGGCCTCGAAGCCCGAGCTTGGGACGCCCTTCCTTCGTGAAGGCCGGCGCGCCGAACTCGTCCTTCTTGTGGTCGAGGTGGTAGAGCTCGTGCTCAACCAGGGCGCACCACTCGGCATCCGAGCACTCGGCGCAGTAGCTGGCGTCCAAGGTGATGACGAAGGTCGGGACCCGGCCGAACCAGCCGATGAACTGCTCTTCCTGGCGCATCTTCTGCCAGCCGCCGGCACGGATCATGACCTCTTCGGCTTGGCCGATGACCTTGCGCATCTGCTTGGCGAAGCCGGTGGGAGCCCAGAGGATCTCCAGGTCGGCGTCGATCAGGTGCGCGTGGTCCGAGTTGTGGATCCGCCCGTCCTCGGCGAGGATTTCCCGGCCGATCCAGTCCAGCACCTCGGGTGCAGGCTTGAAGCAGTCCAGGTTCAGCGGCGGGAACGGGCGCGCCGGGAAGGCGGGAGGACTCTTCTTCGGCATTCTGCGCCCCCAAGATCCATCCAACTCAAGCGAGAGAGCCGCTCGCTCGTGTTGTGACCCCGGCCGACTATTGCGACTCGCTCATCTCCAGCAGCGACCGAATCTTTCGGCGCACCATCGCATTCACGGCCTCTTGCGCCGCGAAAAGTGGCGCTTCTAACACACGAATTTCGGATTGCGTCGGAGGCTTCTCCATATCGACACGCGCCAAGATCGTATCCTGGAAAGCATCGTCGAGTGCCTCGACCAGATTTCCCTCTTCGGGCAAGAGAAAGATGGCCGCATCCCGGTTGGCCTGAATGATTTCGCTCATCGCCGCCTGCACCGGCTTGGCATGCCGATCTTCAAGAGCCACCGTCTTCCTAAGAAAATCCGAAGCGAGATCCGCATGACCTGCGACCGCGCGGTGTAGACGATCTAGCGCTGCGAACTGCTTCTCTGCAATGCGAAGCGCGATCGCCTTTTTGATCTCCTGCTGCGCCCTGGAGCGCTCAGAGTCCGATATGAGGCTGACCTTGTACGCCTCAAGTTCGCGCTGATGACGGGCCTTCGTCGACTCCAAGTCTTTGCTGAGCCAGTGTCCAATTTGGCCCTTGAATAGCCAAACAGCCAGCGCAAGCAATGTGGCCGTCCCCGCACTACTGGCAATCACCGTCGCCAGAAACTTTCCCCAGCTCTCCATACCCACCTCCTCCCTAGAGGATAGCGGGCCGGACACGCCGCCGGCTTCCTCTGGAGAGTGAGGAGTGGTCAGCCGGCGGCGGACACGGGGCAGAGGGTTATGGCTCACCCAACTGCTAGAGCTCGAGCAACCCAGCGGAAGGCAGCAAGAAGGGAACGCTGCTTGCCGGGACGAAAGCACTCGAAGGGATGAATTCGGAAGCCCGGCGATCCGGGCGGCGGCTGGCGCTTGGTCCTGTGGGCCAGACCTGGCCCGGCGCTGGCTCTCAAGCAGGCGCTTCGACATCTTCCAGCCGGCTGTCACCGAAACCTGGAGCGAACCCGGGGAGTCGAACCCCGCAACGGCGGCTTGGAAGACCTCCTGCCCCCACGGGCGACTCGCGGAAATGAAAAAGCCGCCTCGGTGGGCGGCTTTGAGAATTTTGGAGGTGGCTCCGCCATCAAGGGCGGGCCTGCTCTATTGCTTTACCGACGACACGTCGGCTATGTACAGGTGGGCGCACTGTACACGAAAATATTCCGCCGCGAAAGGGGTTTTCGTCCAGTGTCAGATCGCCAGAGAAGCGGCAATTTTCCGCATCGCCGCCGGGCCAGCGCGCCCCTGCTCCCGCTCCATCTCGCCCACCAGCCAGCGCGCGAGGTCGCGGTGCTCGTGACGGAACTGTTTCTCGAACGGGACCTGCCCCGTGCCCTTGCAGTGCTTGCAGATAGCGCCGCCGAGGGTGGTGCTGCCCTTGATGAGTCCCTGGCCGTGGCCGCCACAGTGTTTGCAGACGCTGTCCCGGTGCCACGCGAGGCAGGCTTTCGCCATGTCGGCGCACTGGACGGTCGTCATCTTCAGACGCAGTGCCGGCGCCTTGCCGCGGAGCCACTGGACCAGGATCTCGACGATTTCCTGCACCGCGCTGTTGTCGCCCATGAACAGGCGCTCGAGCGGCACCGCAAGCTCGGCTTTCGGGATCGGGACCTGCTTGCCCTTCGACCACGTCATGCCCTGGGACAGGTCACGGTGCGCCAGGCCCATGGCGCCGAGCACGTCTGTATCGCTGTAGGTGGTGCGAGCGTCGACCGTCAGGCAAGACGAGCGGATAGCGGTGGCGTAGCGGTCAGTGATCGTCATGAGAGTCCTCCTTCTCGTCTGCATAGAAATCCACCACTGCAATGGGCTCGACGGTGATGGTGGTTCGGTCTTGGTTGGCGACAAAGGCGGTCGCCGGCCGCATAGGCTGCAGTTCGATGCGGATGGCGGGGTGGCCCCAGCCTTGATCGAAGACGGCGCGCACGGCTTCGTGCTGGTCGCGGCTCATGCCTTGGGCTCCTCGAAGCCCATGGGGCGCAGGCCAGGCCATAGCGAAGCGCCGTCTTCGAGGTTGGCGCGGGACCGCATCAGCGAGATGTCGATGGCATCATTCCAGGCGGTCACGAAATCGCACCCCAGCCCATCGGGTCTGCAAGCCGATTCGGAATTGCCCTTTGCGGTGTCTGCGCAATGGGAATCACGCAGCTGGACGATCTGCGCCGCGATGCGCTCTCGCTCGTACTTGGCGCCGGCCTTCCACAACGCCCATGCGTAGTAGAAGCCCTCTTCATTCTTGTCAGCCGCCCGACCTTTGCATGCCGCCATGTACGCCGCCGTGAAAGCCTCACGCATGTCCATGTTCCCGCTCCTTCTGTAGCTCCTTGGGCTCGGCTGCTCCCGCTGGCGGCTCGATCTTGCGAAGCCAGGACTGAGCGAAGTCCGCCATGCCGCCGGGCACGTCCCTGCCCTCTTGGCCTCGGGCCGCGAACTCCGCATCGCATCGCCAGATGCGCCCGTACTTCGAGTGCTCGCCAACGCAATGAAGCACCTTGACGACCAATCCGAGATTGGGACTGTCTTTCCCTTTCAGTCCGTCGATGACCTCGGCCATGTCGCCGGCTTTGATGGGTTCTTTCATCAAAGGTCTCCTTGCCCTACGGGCGTTGCGTTGATAAGGGCCTTGCGCTTCGCGCGATAGGTGGTCTTGATGGACACCAGTTCCTCGCGGGTCCACTTGTGGACCTCGTGGTTTGCCTCGACAGCGGACAGGCGTTCTTCGCCGATCCGCGTGAGCACGCCAGAGCGGAAGGCCGCGTAGGTCGTCCCGCCCGGCCGGTTGCAGTTCTTCCGCTGGGCGAAGCAGTTGTCCTCGTTGAAGCGGAGGTGTGGTGCGCTGCCACGGCTGCGGAAGTGACCGGCATCGACTGAGCCCCCGGGCTTCTCGGGCTCGAATGGCTTGCCGCAGCAGATGCAGGTCTGGCCGGCGTCACGGGCTCTGATGAAAGCGTTGAACTCGACCTGCGCCTCGGCGATCAGGTCGGCAATGGTCTTCAAGGCCTCGCGACGCTGACGGTCGCGTGCCTTCTCGACTCGCTTCTCTGCGCGTTCTTTCTTGGCGCTCGCGGCGGCCTTCTTCTGCGCCATCACCTCCAGGAAGGGAGCGATGCAGTCCTCGTGCAGCACGTGCCGCGCGAGCTCTGCAGGCATGCGCTCTTTGCAGTGCTTGCAGCGATTGGGCTTTGGATTGGCGGAGAGCATCAGTGCACCCCTCCCAGTGCCGCGGCGGCGATCCCAGCCAAGAACACGAAGAAGGCCATCTCGCTCTTTCCGGCCATCACCATGAAGCAGCACAGCAGGATTGTTCCGGCGATCATTCCTTGCCCCACTTCCTGCGACTTGCAATTGCCTTCACCTCGTTCTCAGGTGCAGTCCGCATCCAAGCCAGGCAGCGCTCAAGACCTTCTTCGCCGTAGACAGCGCGAACGGCCTTGCTCCACTTGCGCTGCTCGATCCGATTCACGACCTTGGTGCGAAAGCGCCGTAGCGTGTCTTCCTCGAGATTCAGAGCCTCGCGGACGTCGTGGACGCCAGCCTTTTCGCCGAGGGCTCTGCGGTCATCCTTGACTCGCTGCAACCTCGTGTCCAACTCCTCCACGGCCTCGAAATCCGGCATATCGCCTAGGAGGTCGAGGAACGTGTCGACTGGTAGGTTTTGCCAACTCATGCCCAGCCCTCCACGATCATGTCCATGAGCCGGTTAGCGGTCGCCTCGTCCATAGTCGGCAAGATGTGCTGCAGCACGCCGTCGATTGCTGAGCTGTAGAAGACGTCGAAGTCCTCCTGGCCCATGGCCTCATAGCTCACGGACTTCGGAACCTGGACGATCTCGCCGGTCTTTGGGTCGGCCATCAGGTCGAAGTGCCCGGTGACCAGCTTCACAGCCACCAGCGCCTTCTCGACCGTGTTGTAGGTCTCGCTGTTCTCGGCAACGAGCTGCAGCAGGGCCATCAACTTGCGGTGATGTCGGCCGTTGCGCGGACTGGAGAACTCGAAGCGGAGCCACTTCCCGGGCTTCATCGTCTCGAGCCGGCGGCGGAACTTGGACCATGCGTCCTGGTCTGCGGGCGTGGCGCCGCGCAGGCCTTGAGGGGTGCGAACGAGGATGGCTTTCATGCGGGCACCTGGTTGTGGAAGTAGCGCATGGGCAGCGGCACGAGCTCGGCCGCATCCACCAGGATCGGCGGCGAGCACCACTCCCAGGTCGGATCGACGTAGACCACGCGGGCCACCGGGCCAGAGTTCAGCGAGATCACGTCGGCACCTCGGTAGTCGTATCGATGGCCCTGGCGCGCATGGCGTCCGTCAGCATCTGCGGCAGGTCCGCGAGCTCCGGCCGCTTCGCCAGTTCCTGCGCTCGGTGCCAGCAGTGCGCCTTCCAGGCCTCCGGGTTCTCCTCCATCAGCCAGAGAAGATGGGATAAGTGTTGGTCGAGGGTCATGCATTGGCGCCCCTTCCCTGCAGTTGGTGATACGGGCTGCTGAAGTCGCGGCGGAACTCGTTGCGCTTGAGCATGCGGACGTAGGCCTCGCTGACGTCCCATCGCTTGGCGAGCACCTCGGTGCGCTCCTCGGATGTGCGGATGTCGAGCACGCCGGCATCGCTCAACTTGCTCGTCTTGCGCTTGCTGGCGGCCACGCGCGCCGCGCGGGCTATGGTGTTGTGACGCTTGTTCGTGCGGGAGACCAGATGCGATCGCGTCACCGGCACGATGTGCTCATGGTTCAGGCAGTTCGCGTTCTCGCAACTGACCGAGGCCACACGATCCGACTGCCACGCCCGACCATGGGCGTGCTCCCACACCACGCGGCGCAGTGAAAGCTGCTTCTGCGCGACGGTTGCGACCGGCCCGCGGTCGTTGATCGCGCCCGGCCAGAGGAGGCAGTCGCCCTCCTCCACGCAGCGGGAGCGGATCTTTTCCATGAGGTAGGCGCCTTCGGTCATGAGCGCTTCCTCAGGGACTGGATCGGCTCACCGTCGTCCGTGAACTGCCGAAGGCCGATCAGGTCACCCAGGATGCGAAGGGCGCGGTTGATCTGCGCCATGGGCGCCGGCTCGCCGAGGCGAACCCGGTCCAGCAGGGCATGCGCTTCGGCGCGCTCAAATTCGATGCGGGTCATCCGTGCGCCCCCAGCACGCGATCAAGCCGCAGAAGCTCGCCCGCTTCGTCGCCGCCCGCCTCGCCCACGGCAGCCGCAATCGCCTGCTTGAGACCGTCCAGTCCGCACGGAAGCGGCCGGAACCCGGTGGTGCGGCGGCGAGCGCGCTCCGCGTGCTTCTCGTTGATCGCCCGGGCCTGCGCCGAATACCGGCTGCGCAACGTGTCGCTCATGCCAATGGCGTTCTCGAAGGTGTAGGCCTTGCGCGGCTCGCACGCGGCGCACAGAGCGACGAACTCAGGCAGGCTGGGCGGGAACTGCGGATGACGCTCTTCGCAGCGGTCAAGGGCCAGGACGACCGTCGACTCAGCGAAGCGGCGTAGCTTGAACGCCCACACCGTGCGCGCGCTTCCCACGCCCATGTCTCGGCCGCGGCTGTCGAGCACCCCCGACGCGAACTTGTTCAGGAACAGATTCCCGTAGTACCCGTGCATCACCTTGAACACGTTGTTGACCACGGACTCGTCGGGCTGCTGCTGGGCCGAGGTGAACTGCTCGGCGTTGACTGCGATGGGCTTAAGCATCGATGACCTCCTGGCGGTCCATGTCGAAGATGGCAGCGGCGGCGCCGGCGTGCTTGGGGGCGCCGTGGGCTTGTCGGACCGCAGCCCCGGGAGGCGGCGGAGTCCAGTCCGCGAGGTAGTGCTCACCGGGCCCGAAGAACGTCGCCGGCTGCTTGATGAACTGCGCCTCGGTCCGGCAGGCCACACAGAAGGCCGCGTAGCGCTGCACGCCGGCCAGTAGCTCGGCTGCGGCAACGCCGGCCTTCCGGCGCGCGCGCCAAGCCTTGAACGAGTCAGCCTTCGATGCACCCGGCCGACGCGGGTATGCCTGCCATGCGAGCTCGAACTCGGCCGTGTCTTCTGAACGTAGTGAAGAAGACTCTTCTCTCTTATCTAGACCGCTTTTTGTCCGCTTCTTGTCCGCACCAGATGCGGACGAATGTCCATCGTCCTGCGCCTCTTTGTCCTCTGCGCGCTCCTTACGCTTGCGCTTGGTCTCTTGTGCCCGCCGCTTGGCAGACTGCCCGTTGTGCTCGTCGAACTCGGGCGCCAGAAGACCCAGTTCCGGGTCGTATTCGAGCCAGCCGATGGCCTGCATGGCAGCGGCAAATCCCGGCCACGAGATCTCCTCGTCCAGCGCCTGGGGGCTGTACCCCTCCAGCAGGCCGTCTTCTGTCTGCTCGTCGAACAGGCTCCAGACCGCATGCAGTCCGCCGACGATACGGAATCTGTCCGCATTCAATGCGGACGCCATGCGGACAACCTTCGGGTGTCTGCGCAGGTCCGATCGCATCTTGATCCAGTCGCCGGCCACTAGACGATCCTCCAGCGAACCACCGGGTGCGCGTGCGTCTTCACGCTGGCCGCGCGCTGATAACCGTCGAACTCGATCAGGCCCAGGTTCTTCACCGCGGTGGTGATGGCGCCCCAGGACTGGTGCGAGACAGGCTGATTGATCGCGACGTGGCGGAACTCCTCCATCGTCATGTGGGTGACGCCAGAGGCCTTGCGGATGGCAAGCCAGCCGCGCAGTTCGGATAGCACGAGGGTCTTCCACTCGCCGTGGACGTCGAGCGTCAGCTGCTGGCCCGCGGCCTTCGCTGCTTCGGATAGGGTGGCGTTGAGGGTCACTACTCCCCCTTGGACAGCACGCGCAGTTCGACGCGGTGCCACCCCTGCTTCTTAGCCATGTCGAAGCACAGTTGCGCCGCCTCCGGGACCTCGAAAGGCTTCGATCTCGCGGGCTTGAGCGGTGCGATCTTGATCCACTCGGCCTCATCGAAAGGCAGCGGGACCATCACCTTGGAGAGACGCGAGAGACCGGCGTCGATGTCTGCGTTCCGCTTGTTCGCGACGGCGATCGAGCGCTCGCGATCTTGGCGAGCAGCCACCACGGCTTCGGGCGAGACGCCGACAACGCGCCAGCCCTTGTGATACTTCTCGGGCGCGTTGGACTCGCGCTTTGCGAGCTTCACGCGCTTGGTCGTGTCAACCTTGTCGCCGAAGATGTTGACGAACTCGACTGTCTCGGTCATTTGGACTCTCCATCAATGGCGTCTGCCCAGTTCGCACCCGCCTCGACGCGTTCGGCGATGCGCACGCGCGCGGCGTGGTCGTGTGTTTTCCAGAGACAGCAATGCGCTGCGTGGTGGATTTCGTCGGCGTCGGAAACGGCTGTGCCGGGGAATTCGTAGGGCGTTTCGTCGTAGCCAGCGAAGCTCTTTCCGCACACCGGGCACTCGAAGGGAGCGCAGTCGGTAAGGCGTTCTCGCGCAGTGGTCATGAGCGCCATCACGCAGCCCTCAGATGCGCCGGCTTGCCGGCCGCGTGCTTGCGCAGGATGTTCTGCTCGTGACGCTGCAGTGCTTCGCGAGCGTGGCCGATCTCAGCCAGGGACCGGTCTCGGTCGTTGTCCGAGAAAACACCGTCGGCGTCGCCCTCGATCGTGCTGGTCACGACATCCGACATCTCCTTGATCACCTCCGACATGCTGCGCTGCACGCACACCGGGCCCGACATCTCCACCACGGGCAAGCGGATGAAGCCGCCGGCGCTGGAGGCGATCGCGTTGATGAACGCATAGCAGTGCATCGACTTCACGCGGATCGCCTCCTCCGAAATGCGGATCGCTGTAGCGAGTCCGAGCTTGAACTTCGGGTCATCGCTCAGCTCCTTGCGCAGCGTCTCGCGCGGCTTGTCGAGCAGTTCGGCCAGCGCGTCGAGACCTCCTGGGAAGTGCTTCACGATCAGCACGATCGCGGAGAGAACCTGGGGAGCCATATCCGTTTTCCTTGTCGGTGGAGGTTGTTGCAATGCAGCGAACGCGATGCAATGCAGGAATGGAAGAGAAGACGAACAAGAGCGCGCTACGCGCTGGGGTGCTTGGTGGCGCCGCGGTCGCGATGCAGCAAGGCAGCGCACGCGGTTGGGTCAGCGCGTTCGACGCCGCTGTAGCCGGACTGCAGACGGTCCTTGCGCGCCCTGCGGTCCTTGTCGTCGTAGAGAAGGCCGATGAAGATCACCATCACGATGACCACGCCGAGGAGCAGCAGCGCCTTCACGCCGGGAGGGAGTTCGGTGACGAGGGGGCACATAGCTCAATGCACCGTGACGGAAGCGACTTCGACCGCGCCGTCTTCGCCCCACTGGTTGGCGATCAGCCAGTCGATGAACTCGCCGGTGTCCTCGACGGATGCGGCCATGTCCAGCCGCCGCACCCGGCCCGACTCGGCGAACCACTGCGCCTGAAGATTGCGCGCCGCCTCGGAGTTACCGGAGGCGAAGTTCAGGAAGCCAGCGAACGCGGCACCGCCATCGTTGAGATCCGTCGGCACGCGCTTGAAGCCGAAGGCCGCGCGCAAAGTCTGGATGAGGTCTGGCATCTATGCGCCCTCCTCTGCCTTTGCGAGTGCGCGCTTAGACTTGGGCTCCGCCTCGAACCATTCGGGTCGCAGCACCTTCAACTGCCAAACCCGCGTTTCTGGAACGTCCTCGCCCCACTGGGATACCGCGCCTGGTGTGATGTCGAGCAAACGGGCCAGCGCTGCGGCGGTTCCGGCCTTCTCGGTGGCAACTGAAGTCTTCATGGGAAGACAATATAGTGGACTAAACATAGTCAGTCCACTAAAGACCGCTGCATACAGTCAACTAAACTATTTAGGTGGCTTAATGCCCGCCATGGCACTAAGCGACAGAATTCGCGAGGCAATGGACGCGTCTGGCAAGACGCCGGCCGAGCTCGCGCGCGACACAGGCAAGACCCCTGGGGCGGTTTCTCAGTGGCTGGACGGCACGATCAAGAGCATCAAGGCAGACACCGCGGCAAGTCTTGAAGCGTCAACCGGATATCGCGCCGGCTGGCTGGCGAATGGCAAGGGCCCGAAGCTGGTGGACAAGGGCGGGGCCTCTGAACTCGCGCTCGAGGCTCGCATGGACTCGGACGAGTTCAAAGAAGCCGTGCTCGTGGACCGCCGCACATCGCTCTACCTGCCTGGATTCGACGGTCTTTCGGTGCCTGTCCTCTCGCAGACCGGCTCGATGGGGCCTGGCTCGGAGCAACTGCCAGACGACGTCGTTGTCGGGCGCCTGACCGTCTCGCCCGACTGGGTTGCGAAGACCATCCGTCCCCTCACCCACCTGAAGAATCTGAGGTTCATTCACGGGTACGGCGACTCGATGGAGCCGACGTTTTCCGATGGAGACATCCTTTTGATCGATGCTGGGGTGCAGGAGCCCAAGATCGATGGCGTCTACGTCCTTGAGGCAAACGACCGGATCTACATCAAGAGAGTGACGCAGCAGATCGATGGCAAGTACGAAATCACCAGCGACAACCCCGCGGTGCGCACGGTGGGCGTCCTCGACGGCTCCAACCCGGTGAGCGTGCTCGGGAAGGTCGTCTTCTGCTGGAACGGAAAAAAAATCTAGGAGTGAGAGCGGCGTGAACAGACGACTGGCATTTGCCTGCCTTGCATCAATCTTCGCTGGTTGCGCCCAGCCGACAAAGGGGCCGGCCTCGACCCCTGTAGCCCCTACGTACACCTGGGGGAGCCCCGTCACATTCAATGGCCTGGTCTTCGAATTTACGGCCGTGCGAAGCGCCGACTCGTTCACCAACTGGCTCAACCAGCCCACTCGTGGCAGCAACTTCGTGATCGTAGACGTCACCATGACGAACACCACCGGTGCGCCGTTGCCCCTCCACTTCCAGCCCATCTTCAGGTTGACTGACGACACTGGAGCAATCTACGACCCGGCCGATGTGCACACGGCAATGATCAACATGCAAAAGCCTGGTCGCACGGCGATCGGGCAGACGATCAACCCCAACACTCCAACTCGCAGAGAGATTGTTTTTGAGGCCGCGCGCCGCCCCTACCAGCTCATGGTGATAGTGCCCAATCGCGCTCGCGTGGCTTTCGCGGGATCAATCGAATCGCGCGGGCCTTACTTCCTGCTGGACATGCGCCAACTGCTGAGCTGATGTCTCTCGTGAGGGGCAAATGATCCGAGGCTATGAGTTCGTGGCCACTCTGCAACTTCGCACACCCTTAAGGGCATTGGTACACCACCGGGTCTACGTAGATCGGGATGCCCCCGTCCCTTACTCTCCAAGATACGGTTTTGAGGGCGTGTGGTCGCCGCGGACCGCAACTTTCCGCGAGCTCGGCATTGACATTGACGAACTTCCGATCGGTGACATGGCCTCAGAGATCGGCCCCGTCCCAGCCGACGGAGGCGAGTTCCTCGTCTTCCTAAAAGCCGTGCGCATGATCGTTGAGGGGGGCGAAGGTCTCCTGCGCCGCCGCGACATGCTCAAGGCTTTCCTCCGCACGGACCATTGGGCTGGGACGTGCGGCAAGCTCGGCGGCCGTCAAGCGATCGTCAATCGGTTCTTCCCGCCGTTCCTTGAGACGGTGAAAGGCCTGCCCTCAACCGCTATCGCCGCACTCTGGGAAACGGGGCTGACAACCCCTGCGGCGATCTCTCAAGCGGCAGACTCGCGACTGACTCAGGCGCCAGGGCTTGGGAAGGCCCGCATTGCAGTCTTGCGAACGGCCTGCCAATCTGCCGACGACCCTGCTTCAGAGTTCGTCGATCTGGTTGAGCGGTGACGCCCCTCAGCGAGAGCCAGATACCTAGAGCCTAAGCCTTCAAACGACAACCTGTCACCGCACACGCAATGGGCCAACGCTACTCGTACACCCAAGCGCTAGGAGCAATGAGCACCCGAAAATTGGTGCTCCAAACGACCTCGTGGCAGGCCCGACCGAACCATGCCGGCAGTCGTGTTTTGGTGTGTCCGCTGATGGATGAGCAGCAGATCACGCTGCCCGGGATGACTGTGCGCCTCGAAGTGAAGGCGCCAATCATCACAGACGCTTGCTTGATGCTCTACACGCTGATGTGGCAGTCACCGATGTTTGAACCAAGGCTTTACCAACTCGAGATCTGTCCAGCCCAGAAGAAGAGCCATGTCGATGATGCGCAGGTGATTTTCGGCCCGCACGAGCACGTCGGGGATGCGACCTACCCAGTCACTGAGAACTGGATAAACTGCAATGACTGGAACGCTGGGCTCCAGTGGTTCTTGCTTCGATGCAACATCACTGCCCCCTCCGGCATCCCTTTTCCATGATCAGCTGCAGCTGGGCACACTCACTGTCGCGCTATGACTGCCGAGAGGTCCGAGGCCTCCATGGCGGAGCCGTGCTTGAAGTGGCCACGCCCTTCGCGTTTTTTGACGGTTCCGCGATTGTTCTTTACATCGCGGAAGAAGGGCAACAGCTCTTGATCTCAGACAACGGCGACACCGTGATGCACCTGATCTCAATGGGTGTGGATATCGAACACGGCGCTCGACTGAACAAGCTGCGCGATGTTGTTTCTTCTTTCGGGCTGACACTGTCAAAAGTCGGAGATTTTCGAAGGATGGTCTCTGCTGAAAAGGCGCCGTTTGCGTTCGCGCAGGCGGTTAGCGGCCTGCTTGCGGTTTCAAATTGGGCTAGCGCTCAAATGAACGAGCGCGCGCCTCTTCATGACCTTGCCGCGGAAGCCGAACCGTTCATCGTCGCCAGGAACCCCGCTGCATACTTCCTGCGGCATCCAGAGGTAAGCGGCGCATCGGGCTCTTTGCACAAATTCGACATGCGGCACGGCACCGATCTGATCGACGTGATCCCGCCTAAGGCTTCGAGTACGGGCTCAGCGCTAAGGAAAGCCGGCGACGTACAGAATGGACCAGCAGGCATGGATCTGCATCCGCTTGTCATCGTGGATGATCGCAAAGACGCAGAGCGCGCGATGCACGAAATTGGAATCCTTGGATCACTCACTCGAGCTATGCCTATGAGTGTGCTGATGCGCCAGGTTCATTAGTCACCGCATCCTTCGCGCTCCAGGAGCGCTCGCAGCACCGCCTCAAGCGTTGGCCAACTGCCGAACACCAGCGCTTTGTCACGCGCGTCCCAGCGCCCTCCCGCGGCCTTGAGCGCCTTCGCGATTTCACCTTTCGCGCCCTGCACTGCCGGCCGGCTGCGACCAAGCGAGATCGGCGGGACTTCGCCCACCCGAATGCCCAGTTGCTTGCCGAGCTCTTCCGCAGGCTCGCCCCAGCGTGGCGGCCGGTCCATCACCCAGCCCTTGTCGGGGCTAGCGCTAGGCGCAGCCGGCCGATCTTGTCGCCAGCAAGGTTTGTTATGTCCATCGGCACATGATGCCGGGCGATTAGTTTAGTGGACTATACGGTTATTGTTTAGTCCACTTGCTATCGGCAATTTAGTTCACTAAACTTTCTCCATGCGCTGCGCCCCAGCAGCAAACCATGGAGATGAGATTGAACGCTCCCAACTTCGCAGAAGTCTTGCGCCGGCCGATGCCAGAGCAAGAGTTGCAGCTGACGGTCGACCTGGTGGACGAGCGCCGCGGCTGGAAGGTCGGTCGCAACTTCTTCGGCCGCTCGATCGACAAGACCTCTGACGCAGGCGACCGCGAACACAAGCACCGCGCCGCCGATGCGCGCGCCGCTTTCATGCGCGACCTGTCCGCCACGCAACTCGGCGACATCGCCTGCGATGACGACCTGCTGGCTGCTGTGCGCACGGGCAATCCCGTCTTCATCGGTGCTCGTCTGCTGTCCCTCGTGGAAGAAGCTGGTGATCGTGCTTCGAGGAGGTCCGCATGAGCGCCGCGCACACGCCGGCGGGTCTGTACGGGAGGCCCGGCGTCCGCGCCCGCGACGGCTTGGCTCTCAGCGCGGTGGATTGCCGGTCGGGTGATGGCGACTGCGCCTTCCCTGGCTGCGGCTGTCCTGCTGCCGCTCCCCGCGCACCGGACCTTCTGACGGCGGCCCGTGCTGTCGTCGCGATGACCTACCACGAGGCACGCAACGCAGATCGCGCCATGCGGCCCAAGCTGTATTGTCAGTGCGACGCGCTCAACCCGTGCTGGGACAACCGCCCCGATGACGTGCCGGGCAAGCACTGGGGCGGCGGGCCCGCCTGCGCGCACTGCAACCTCCGCGCCGCCATCGCCAAGGCCACCGGCCAGGAAGGCGGTGCCAAGTGAGCACGCCCTACATCACCGACGAAGAAGCAGTCGCAAAGCTGCGCGAAATGGCGCGTGTCACCACGCCCTACAGCGCTGAGTTCAACGCTCTGTGCAAGGCAATCGGCGTGCTGCAGAAGCGCATCGAAGACCGCAAGGCGGTTCCGGCATGAACAAGCTCAAGCACACCGTCGTGACCTGGGCGCTGAGCATCGCCGCCTGCTTCGTGCTTCTGTTCCTCTGCGCTTACCTCGAGCACCAGCACAGCGAGACGGAGACGCAGTTCCTGACCGAGCTTTCGGTGGTGGATGCGATCGCCGCCGAGGAGGCCGACCAGTGAACGACCTCTACAGCCCCATCGGTGACTACGCCGCCGACACCGAGAGCCGGATCAGCGCCACCGCTATCGCGCTCTTCGCCATCACCCTTCTCGTCGCCCTTGCTGGCGGCGCCTTCTCTGTCATCTATCCCTGAGACGAAGACCATGAACACCGCAACCGCTGAACTGTCACTCGACCTTGTCGACACCGACCGCCATGGCTACAGCGCCCCCGCACTGCAGTCGAGCCGCGAACTCGCCGCGCCGACCACGGGCCCCATGGGCAACGCCCTCGCCTTCCTCAAGGCCGGCGGCACCATCGACCAGATGCGCGACATCCTGGCGCTGCAGCGCGAGTTCGAGGCCGGCGAAGCCAAGAAGGCCTTCGTTGCCGCGATGGCCCAGTTCAAGAAGAACCCGCCCAAGATCCTCAAGGACAAGCGGGTCTACTTCGACGCGAAGAACGGCGGCGCGGCGACCGACTACTGGCACGCCACGCTCGGGAATGTGGCCGAGGCCATCATCGAAGGCCTCGCGACGGTCGGCATCAGCCACTCGTGGAACCCGCAACGCAAGGGCGACCGCGTGCACGTGACCTGCACGTTGACGCACGAGCAGGGCCACAGCGAATCCGTGGAGCTCGACGGCCCGCTCGACTCCAGCGGCAACAAGAACAACATCCAGCAGGCGATGTCGACGGCGACCTACCTGTCGCGCTACACGCTGCTGATGATCACCGGTCTAGCTGTCAAGGACGAGATCCTGCCGGACAACGACGGTGCACACGGCGCAGCCACCCCGCCGCCGCCCCCACCTGCTCCGCCGGCCCCGCCCGCCTACCCGCAGGAGGGCTTCGACAAGAACCTGCCCGCCTGGCGCAGCCTCATCGAGAGCGGCAAGAAGACCGCCGACCAGATCATCGCGACCCTCTCCACGAAGGGCGCGCCCTCCGATGCCCAGGTCCAGACCCTGCGCTCGATCAAGTTCAACGTCCAGATGGAGCAAGCAGCATGAAGACCCTCGACCTCGCCCAAGGATCGCCCGAGTGGAAGGCCCATCGCGCCACGCACTTCAACGCCAGCGATGCGCCGGCCATGATGGGCTTCTCCAAGTACAAGTCGCGCACGCAGCTCATGCACGAGCTCAAGACCGGCTTGTCGGCCGACGTTGACGCAGCTACGCAGCGCCGCTTCGACAGCGGCCACCGCTTCGAGGCACTGGCACGCCCGCTCGGCGAACTGATCATCGGCGAAGACCTGTATCCCGTCGTCGGCACCGAAGGCGAACTGTCCGCATCCTTCGACGGCCTGACGATGGATGAGTCGATCGGCTTCGAGCACAAGACCCTGAACGATGCGCTCCGCGCGGCCATGGTGCCGGACTGCACTGGCACCGACCTCCCGATGGAGTACCAGATCCAGATGGAGCAGCAGTGCATGGTGTCGGGTGCATCCCGCATCCTGTTCATGGCGTCGAAATGGGCGGACGACGAGACGCTGATCGAGGAGCGTCACTGCTGGTACGAATCGAATCAGCATCTGGCCGACGACATCGCCGCAGGCTGGGCCCAGTTCGCCGCCGACCTCGCCGTCTACGTGCCAGCCGAGAAGGCAGCCGCGCCTGTTGCCCAGGCCATCGAAGCTTTGCCGGCCCTGGTGATTCGCGTCGAAGGCCGCGTGCTGAGCAGCAACCTCGACGCCTACCGCGAAGTCGCCCTCGCGCGCATCGAAGCCGTCAAGACCAAGCTCGAAACGGATCAGGACTTCGCCGATGCCGAGGCGACCGTGAAGGCCTTCAAGGAAGGGGCTGCAAACCTCAAGCAGGCGAAGCTGGCAGCGCAGGCCGAAGCCCAGAGCATCGATGAAGTGTTCCGCGCGGTCGACTACATCGTCGATCTGCTGGACGAAAAGCGCAAGGAACTCGACAAGCTGGTGACGGCCGAGAAGGAACGCCGGCGCGGCGACATCGTGGCCGAAGGTGTCATCGCTCTACGCAATCACATCAACGGCCTGAACGAGCGCCTCGGCAAGGCCTACATGCCCGCCATCGCGGCCGACTTCGGCGGCGCCATCAAGGGCAAGAAGAATATCGACAGCATGCGCGATGCGGTCAGCGTGGTGCTCGCGAACGCCAAGATCGAAGCCAGCGCCACGGCCGACCGCATCGCCGCGAACATCAAGCACATCGAGGCAGAAGCGGCCGACCACTCGTCCCTGTTCCCGGACCTCGGGGCCATCGTCCTCAAGCAGCAGGACGACTTCGCGGCCCTGGTGCAGTTCCGCGTCGCCGACTTCAAGGCGAAGGAAGAGAAGCGCAAGGCCGAAGAAGCGGCGCGTCTGGCAGTCGTCGAAACGCCCGCCGCCGCTCCTGCTGCGGTTGCGGCTACGGCGCCGGCCGTGATCCCGATGCCGGTCCGCGTTGCCGTCGCGCCGGCGGTGGCCCCAACGACTGCGCCCACGCTGAGCCTCGGCAAGCTGGGCACGCGCCTCGGCTTCAACCTGACGGCTGACTTCCTGCGGTCGATCGGCTTCGAGCCCGCGGGCCGCGAGCGCGCTGCAGTGCTGTACCACGAGGCCGACTTCGCGCACATCTGCGCCGCCCTGGTGGCTCACATCGAGTCGGTGCAATCGAAGCAAGCGGCGTGACACCCATGCCCTCCCCATCCCAATCTCTGACCGACGTCATCCGTGCTGCTGGCGGCATCGTGCACAGCGACGGCAACATCTTCTTCACGAGCCACGCGCAGTTTCAATCTGCTGTCGAAGCCCTCTCCCGCCCCACCCCACCAGAAGCGCAGGCAGGGGCGGACGAGGATCTCGCACTCGACCTTCTGGAGCACCTGTTCGATGCCTACGAGAACGGCACGCAGTGCTACGAAGACCCCGACGGCCTGACGGGCTTTCTCGGCAACGCCATTCGGCTGGACGACAAGACCTTCCACGCTTGCGCGGACCTGCTGAACCGGCGCCGACCAGTCAATGGAGAGCGTGCCGCCCCCAAGGCTGTGGCGCAGGGGCAGGGGTGGATCGATGTGAAGGAGCAGATGCCTCCGTACATCACACACATCATTGCCCACGGCCGGCAGTACGGCGACCGTCAACGTGGCCGTCGCGTCTACGTGGCCTACACGGGAACGCGCCCTCGCGAGACGGTCGAGGACGGGGATATCACCCACTGGCAGCCCCTCCCCTCCTCCCCATCCGAGGAGAAGAAGGCATGAGCAAGGTGCACACCCCAGAAGCCCCGGCGTTCGCCGTCGGCGACAAGGTCGTCACTCTCGTGGAATGCGAGAACGACCTCACCGATGACGGCATGGGCGTCGAGCTCTGCGCTCGGAAGGGCGAAACGCTGATCGTGCGACGCGTGTCCTTCGGTTACCTCAACTGCATCTCGGTCTCGCACGAGCACATCACGGACCGCGCGTTCTGCGTGTCGCCGGATGAGATTGAACTCGCCTCTGCCACGGGAGCCCGCCATGGGTGAGCGGGAGATGCTGGACGGCCGCATTCGACTCCTGCGCGGGGATTGTCTCGACCTCCTGCCAAGCGTGCCGGACCAGAGCATCGACCTTGTGCTGGCCGATCTTCCCTATGGGACCACGCGCAACAAATGGGACAGCGTGATTCCGCTGAAGCCGCTTTGGGCCGAGTACCTGCGCGTGTGCAAGGGCGCCATTGTTCTGACGGCGCAAACGCCCTTCGACAAGGTGCTCGGCGCATCGAATCTGCCAATGCTGCGCTACGAGTGGATCTGGGAAAAGACACATCCCACAGGCCACCTGAATGCGAAGAAGGCACCCATGAAAGCACACGAGAACGTGCTCGTCTTTTACCGCAAGCAGCCAACATACAACTTCATCAAGACCGGTGGCCACCAGCGCAAAAGCGCAGTGAAACGGCGAGATGCGACGCCCACCTACGGCCGCCAGCAGTTCGACGCCATCGGCTACGACTCGACCGAGCGCTACCCGCGCAGCGTGCTCAAGTTCGCCAGCGACAAGCAGAAGTCCAATCTGCACCCCACGCAGAAGCCGGTCGCGCTGATGGAGTACCTGATGCGCACTTACAGCAACCCGGGCGACGTCGTGCTCGACAACTGCTTCGGCAGCGCGACCACGGCCGTGGCCTGCATCAACACTGACCGTCGCTTCCTCGGCATGGAGAAGGATGCGAGCTACTTCCAGACCGGAGTTGATCGCGTTCGGCGGATCACCGATTTTCAGCTGGAGGCTGCATGACCAGCCGCGCCGCAGCATCCCTGACACCCGCACCCGAGGGAGAGCGGAGGTGAAGCGCTTCCGCTGGACCCGCGCCAAGTACCGCAAGGCCGACCATCTGGCGCGGTTCTTCGCTCGGTTTCTCTACAACCTGTCGGACGAGAAGCCCGCTCTGCTCGAGCGCTACTTCGAGCTCTGGGAGCGCCACCCGCAGGGCATCGACCCGCTGACCGAGCCGCTTCGCTGGCGCCTCTCGCGCTTCACGGACGACATCCCATTTTGACCGCACAAGGAGAGAACCATGGCTAAGTACGAAATGATCCCCTGCCCCTTCTGCGAAGGAACGGGCCTCGATCCGGCTGGCGACCCGGACGGCGGCGTGTGCGACTGCCCGGAATGCCAAGGCATCGGCGAGGTCGAGATGGACGACGACGAAGGCGAGGTGGCCAATGGCTGACACCACCGATCCCGCCCTCCAGACCGTGAAGCCGCAGGCCGCTATCGATGCGCGCGAGCAGGAGATCAATGCTTGCGCGCAGCGGGGTTTCAACTGGGAAGCCTACTCGGCAGGCCGCGAGGATGAGCGGCGCACACTTCGGCCCATGTCGTCCGCAACAGAGGACGACCACTCGCCAAACTGCGACATTCTTTCGGGCGGTCGAGCCTGCAATTGCGGAGCCACTCCCTTCGCAGTGGCAGCGCAACCGCTATCGCCCGCCTCGCGCGACGCCGCCCCGGCACCCGCTGCGGCTGGGGGAGTGACGGATGCATTTACCGCCGCCTACATGGCCGCGTGCAAGGGGCGTGCGCCAGACCACAATGAAATCGGGCTGCACTACTTCCGGGCCGGCGCCGCCCTCGCGCAGCCCGCGCCCGTGCAGCCCCACGAGGAACGGATGGCGCTGACCGAGGAGCGCGACAACCTGCGTCGCGCATTGGAGGTCATCGCTGTTGGCGACTCTAAGGACCCGGTCCGCGATGCCGGTGACGAGCTCGTGGCGTTGGGCTTTTGGGATGGCAAGGCACTTGAACAGCATCGCGCAAAGGCCGCGCCCGTGCAGCCTCCGAAGGAGCAAGCATGAGCACGCTGACCCTGAACCTCGATGACCGCCACGACGAGGTGCTGACCTCGCTCGCGGCCGAACAGGAGCTGAGCAAGACCGCGCTGATGCGGCAGGCCTTACGCCTCTACCAGACGGTCCACATCGAACTGAAGCGCGGCCGTCAACTGGCCTTCCAGAATCCGGACGGTTCGTTCGTTTCGATGGTGATGCTCGGCGGCCCCATGGCAGCAAAGGCCGCGCCCGTGCAGCAGGAGGCGGCGGAGCCCGGCGGTGTCCTGGGGCTCATCGAGACGCACCCGAACTACGTCGCTGGTTTCAAGGCCGGTCATGCAGCTGGTCGCAAGCGCGCAGCACTCACGCCCCCGGCCGTGGCAGCACCTGCTGCGGCCGCCACGGAGCAGCCCATGCAGGAGGCTCCGCCGGTAGGGACAATTTGCTGGCTCCCGTTCTACGAGTTCAATAACTGGTTTCGCTGGGAAGGCATTCCGGGTTCGTTTCAAGAGCAGTGGCTCAAAGAAGGCAAGGTATTTCGCACAGAAGCCGAGGCACTCGCCGCACTTCAGGCATCGGCAGCACCTGCGCAAGCGGGGGAGACGAGCCGAGAACCGGTCACGGTCGTGGCGTGGCAGTGCCGCGCTCCTGTGGCGGGGTTCGGCTTCAGCTACGTGGATACGCCCGAAGAGTGCGCGGCGCTCGAACGCAATGGTTGGACTTGCCGAGCTCTCTCCCACACCGCCGCCCTCCAGGCATCGGCAGCGAAGACGGGGGAGGTGTGATGGCTGACCCGATCCGCTGCTGCGACGGCTGCAAGCGCTCCGTTGCCGATCAGTCCGAAGCCGAGGCCAAGGCCTGGGCCTTCCTCGAGATCTCGAAGCGCTGGCGCTGCCCGTCCTGTGCGCGCGAGCTGGCGCAGGCGAATGCCGCGCACGCTGCCTCAAAGGACCCCGCATGACCCCCTTCGAGGAAGTGCCGATGCCGGAGCCGGCTGGATTCCGCACTCGCTTCCGCAGCGAGCCCGGCATGATCGGCCACTACCCGTGGACCTACGCGGACTCAGAGCGCCGTCGTCGCAAGTACGACCGCCCCGAATGCGAGTACGAAGACCTCTACACAGCCGACCAGCTCCGGGCCTACGGCGACCAGCGTGCCAATGCGGCGCTGGAGCAAGCCTACGACGCCATGTTCAGCCTCAAGGGCGACAAGGTGACTCGATTCGATGCACAGACCGCCATTCGGAAGCTCAAGAGCGATTCGCCCACCGCGCGCGAATGCCCCTGGACTCCAGACGCCGACGGCTACTGGAAGACCGCATGCGGCAAGAGCCACGCCTTCACCGACGGCGGCCCCGCAGAGAACAGCCACCGCTTCTGCTGCTACTGCGGCGGGGGGATCACGAAGGAGAACGGCGATGCCGGCAACTGACTTCACCGAGACAACCAATAAGGTATCGCGTGCCGACGGCTATGGCCTTCTGGCGCACACGAGCAAGGACGGCGAACGCTGGTTTTATGGTTCAGTGCGCACCCCGCACGGATTCGTGAAGATCCACTCCGAGGAGCGCGTGACCAGCATGTCGCTCATTCATGACGGCTACGCAGTGACTCGCGTATGGGAGCGCGGCTTTCAACATCGGGCCCTCGTCACCCTCGCCCGCCGCTTCGCAGAGGAGATGCGGCCATGACCCACGACATCCACGCCGCCTTCGAAGCGAAGTACAAGGCAAGCGCTCAAGACCCGGCCGTAGCTGAGGAGCTGCGGCGATTCACCGATGGATGGGAGGCACGGGACGCGGCTCGAGCCCAAGCGGTCGGTCCGGAAATTCAGGCGATCCACTTCGCAATGAAGGCCCTGCCGGAAGACTGGAAGCCGGCCTTCGGGGAGATCAAGGCAAGCGTCGGCATCTTGATGTACCTCGCCGCCACAAACCCCGAGGCCATCACCACCATCCTCGCAGCCCTTGAGGCACGGGACGCAGAGATTGCGGCGCTCAGGGAGGATGCGGAGCGGTGGAGATATTGGCTGCCCTGGATGCGGCAGCTCCAACGCAAGCCATTCGATCTCGCCCGCACGATCCACAACATCGACCAAGTCCGGAAGGAATAGTCATGACTGATTCACATATCGCTTTGGCTCGAGAGGTCGTCCAGATCGCGCAGGATGGCCTGAGTTCCACCTACGGATGGCAGGGAGACGCTCCTGGCGCTCAAGAGGCAGCGTGGGCCGCGCATAAGGAGGAAACGGCTCGCCGCGTTGCTCTGCGCCTCGATGCGGAATTCGGCCCTATCCGAGGCCTACTGTTCGGCCTCGTGGAACAGTTGGACGATGGCGACGACCAGGCGCCCGGGCACTGCCACGCGAAGCCCGGAATCTGGGACGAGCACAACGGCGAGAAGTCCGGGACGCCGTGCGCGCTGTGCGCCCTTTGGACCTTGGCCAAAGGCTATGCAGCATCGCCCCAACCCAAGCCACCCCGCTACCCCTCCACCGAAGGGCAGCGCATCGCTCGGCAGATCAGGGAGGGGAAAGAGAAGGGAGAAAAGGGATGACAGCAGCAGTCCACAACCTCGAACGGCCGAAGAAGCCAGCGACGGCGCCGATCGTGCACATCCGGCCGCTGTACCTCGCCCGCCCCGACGCTGCTGCGTTCCTGGCCATCTCGGAAAGCACGCTCGACAACCTGGTAGCCCGCGGGGATCTGCCGAAGCCGCGCAAGCTGAGCGCGGGCCGTACAGCGTGGCTGGTGGAAGACCTCGAGAACTGGGGCCGCGAGCGCCCCGAGTCCGACCTTCTGCCGCCGAAAAACAGCGGCTACGGCAGGGCCGGCGCTCCGGCCTGACGCGCGATCACCTCGAGGCGCTTCGCCAGTTTGGTCAGCCAAAGGCGGCGCTCGGCATCGTAGGTGTGAGAGTTGTAGGTGCTCTCGATCACGGGCGGCAAGTGGCCGAGGATCGCTTCGGCGACGTCTGTCGGGCACCCCAGGGCGGCCAGCATCGTGCGGCTGGTGCGCCGCAGGTTGTGCGGCGTCCAGCCCTCGACCGGCACTACCAACCCTTCGCCGGCGCGCCGCTCCACCTTCTTTGAGTACGGCTGCAGCCCATAGATGTAGGTCGAGAAGTCATGCTGCGTGTACTGCTCGCCGCGGACGTCTTCGAACAAGAGGCCCGACTGCCCGACTGCATCGAGGCGGCGCATGACGATCTTCAGCGCACGGCCGGCCAGCGGCACGCGAAGGTCGACGGCCTGAGCTATCCGGACGTTCTTCGTGGCCTTCTTCGGCACTGTCCACCACCAGCCGTCCTTTTCCTCCACCAGGTGCTCAGGCCGCATGGACAGGATCTCTGAGCCGCGGGTGCAGGTCCAGAGGTACATCTGCATGGTGTCGCGGCCGAGCTCGTGCATGTTCGGCAGCCAGACGAGCAAGGTGCCCAGCTCCGCGTCCCGCAGCACCCGGCGCTGCTGCCCCTGGTGCTCGCCGCCGACGATCTTGCCCTTGCTCTTCAGCTTGCCCTTCTGGACGGCCGGCCACCAATTCGGCACGTTCTGATCCAGGCGGCCAGAGTCCAGCGCGCGAGCCCAGGCGGCGCCGAGCATCGAGCGTAGCTTTTGAGCGGCGGTCGGCGTAGCTTTCCGCGCCTCGAGCAGGTCGAAGCACGTCGCGCGGGTGACCGCGGCTGCAGCTGACTCGGCGAAAGCCGGCTCCTCCTCAAGCAGCCGCTCGAGCGCCCTCCGAGCCGACTTGGCGCCCTCCTCCTTGCGCTCCTGCTCAAGGTGGCCGGTGATGTAGTCCCCAACCAGGTCGCGCACCGTGAAGACGTTGGCTGCCGCAGGTTCGGGTGCCGGCTTGCGCTTCTGCCGCTGGTGATCCTTTGGGTCAATCCCCTCAGCCCGCAGCTTGCGCAACGCATCCCAGGCTGCCGCCGCCTCTGGCGCCTTCATGCTGGGGTACTGGCCGATCGCTGTCTGCTTCATCAGCCCGGTGGCCGGCGACTTGTAGCGGTAGGTCCACGTCTGCTTCGAGGCCGTGGCCACGAGCCGCAGGCCGTCGCAGCCGTCGACAACGAGGTGCTCGCCAGGCTTGAGCAGCTTGGCGGCGCGAGCGTCAAAGAACATGGACCTATACTCCGTGCTGTCGTCGGCGAGCAGGCATGCTCTCGACGGGTAGGCCCGGCGTAGTTCTTCCCCAAAACTTACGCCAAAACCTACGCTGAGGAGCTAAGAGTATAGGGGTGAGGCTGGGTTGATTTGGGAAACCCGGCGCCCGTCGAAAGGCGGAATTCCCTCGATAGATCAGGCACTTAGACGAAAAACTCGTTGCGAATCAACGGGTTGCGAAATGCGGGTGTAGTTCAATGGTAGAACGGCAGCTTCCCAAGCTTCATACGAGGGTTCGATTCCCTTCACCCGCTCCACACCCCTGACCCCGGGCCGCGCAACGCGGCCCGTCGTGCTTCTGGCAAGCACTCTTGCGCCCGCTCTCCTCCCCGCCCGACACTGGCGGCCAGCCGCCATCCGAGCGGCACGGCACGAAGAGATGGATGGAGACGAATCCCGCATGGAAAACTCGCCCACGCCCGAGCGCATGAGCCTGCCCGCGATGGAACCGCTGTCGCTCGGGCTGCGCGGACTGGTCCGCGAACTGCGCCGCGACAGCCCGAACCTCTCGACGCGCATGCTCGACACGCTGCGCGGCAGCATTCCCGAATACGGCGCGCTCGGCCAGGCGCTCGCGCATGACGTCTACCGCGTCGGCCTGCGCAACGCGGAACTCTGGTACGACGCGCTGCTGATCCGCGACAAGCCGCACGACGACGACCTGCAATGGATCGGCCGCTTCAGCCAGCGCCGCCACGCACAGGCGCTCTCGCTGTCGGCGCTGCTGCAGGCCTACCGCACGGGCACGCGCGTCTACATGGACGCGCTGCTCGCGCACGTGCGGCCGCATCCCGCGCTGTGCGACGAGGTGCTGTTCCGCGTCTCGCCCTTCCTGCTGTACTACAGCGACCTGCTGAGCCGCACGGTGAGCGATGCCTACCTGGCCGAGCACACGCGCGAGATGCGCTGGAAGGCGCAGATGCAGGCCCGGCTGGCGGCGGCGGTGTTCGATCCGACCTGGGTCGGCGCCTTCGACGACGCGGCGCAGGCGCTGGGCATCCAGGCCGACCAGCCGCACGTGGCGCTGGCGCTGCGGCCGATGCCGCTGGAGCCGACCACGCCCGAGGCCGGCGAGCGGGTGCTGGAGGCGGTGGCCGCGGCGGTGCGCGAAGACCTGGGACCGGTCGCGCTGGCGCTGCATCGCGGCCACTGGGTGGCCTGGCTGCCGGCGCCGGCCGGCGAAGCGGCCGATGCGCGCGAGCGCCGGCTGCTCGCGAGCATCGAGCAGGCGATGCGGCTGCGCCCGAGCATCGAGGCGGCGGGCCTGGGGCTGCCGTCGCAGGGCGCCGCGGGCTGGCGCGGCAGTGCCGAGCAGGCGCTGGCCGCGATCGAGATGGGGCAGCGCCTGCGCCGCAACGACGCCAGCTTCTGCTATTCCGAATTCGCGCTCGACACGCTGATGCGCCAGTCCTCCGAGGTCTCGGCGCTGTGCAACGAGATGATCGCGGCCCTCGCGGCCGAGCCGCCGCTGCTCGAGACGCTCGAAAGCTACTTCGACCACCGGCAGAACCACAAGGCGACCGCGGCCGCGCTTGGCATCCACCGCAACACGCTGCTGCACCGGCTCGCGCACATCGAGTCGCTGCTCGGCGCGCGGCTGGACGACATGGCCTGGCTCTCGCGGATGTACCTCGCGCTGCGCCAGCGCCGCCTGGGCCGCGGCGCCAATCCGTCGCTGCACTGACCGCGGCCGCCTTGTGCAGATGCACAGCCCGGCAGGGCACCTTGCCAATGGCGCGCGCGGCAACGCCTCCGTAGAGTGCGCGAGCCGCATCCCAACAACACGACGGAGACGAACACCCATGCCGATGCCCGACCGCGCGCAGGCCCCTGCGCGCCCACCCTTCCCCCACCCGACCCGCTGGCGCACACTGGCCGGCACCGCGCTGCTGGCCGCCGCGGCGGTGCTCGCCGGCTGCGGCGGCGGCAGCGGCGGATCGGGCCTCGGCTTCGCCGGCCTGCCGCCCGCCTCGGGACCGGGCACCGGCAATCCGCCGTCCGATCCGCCAATGCTCGCGAGCATCGATGCCCAGTTGCCCGCCGGCACGGCGGACACGGCACAGCGCTGCGACTTCCTCGATCCCGCGCACTGCATGCTGCCGTTTCCCAACGACTACTACACGGTGGCCGACGCCAGCACCGACACCGGCCGCCGGCTGAATCTGCAGACGGCCTCGATGCCGCGCAGCGAGGTGGTGCGCAACAAGCCGATCGACACCACCGAATGGAACCGCAACGACGGCTTCTCGCCGGGCGCGATGATCGTGACGCGCGTGCCGGGCGTGGACCTCGCGCGCACCGGCGCGCCGAGCATCGGCGATCTCTCGGCTTCGCTCAAGGTCGACGCGCCCGTGGTGCTGATCGATGCCGACACGCTCGAGCGCAAGCTGATCTGGGTCGAGCTCGACAAGAACAACGTCAGCGCGCCCGACCGCCAGAGCCTCAATATCCGCGTGGCGAAGAACCTCGAGTGGGGCCATCGCTACATCGTGGCGATGCGCAACATGAAGGATGCCGCCGGCAAGACCATCGAGGCCGGGCCCGCGTTCCGCATCTACCGCGACCGCCACGAGAGCGCGCTGGGCTTCGTGAACGATCGCCGAGCGCACATGGAGAGCATTCTCTCGACGCTGCAGCGCGCGGGCGTGGCGCGCGAGCCGCTCTACCTGGCCTGGGACTTCACCGTGGGCTCGCAGCGCAGCATCACGGGCCGCATGCTCGCGATCCGCGATGCCGGCTTCGCGGCGCTCACCGACGGCACGCCCGGCTTCAAGGTGACGACGGTGCAGGACCTGACGCCCGCGCAGGACGCGCGCATCGCGCGCCACATCGAGGGCACGCTCACGGTGCCGAGCTTCGTGGCGGCTCCCACGGCCGGCACGGCCGACATCACGCCGGTGATCGCCGCCGTGGCGCCCTACCTCGGCGGCGGCGCGCTGTCGGTGCCGGCCGTCAAGGCGGCCTTCGACACGCTGGGTGACCGGCCGCTGCCGCTGGAGAGCTTCCGCTACGCCTCGGCCTCGCCCGGCGTCTACGACACCCCCGTGTGGGACGGCCGCTCGACGCTCACCGTGCCCTTCATCTGCAACATCCCGCGCGCGGCGCTCAACCCCGACGGCAGCATCAACCCCGCGCGCATCTCGCTGTACGGCCACGGCCTGTTCGGCAAGCCGACCGAGGTCAATGCCAGCAACGTGAAGGACATGAGCAACGAGCACAACTTCGTGTTCTGCGCGACCAACTGGTACGGCTTCTCGCAGACCGAGATCGTGCCGTCGGTGTTCGGCTTCTTCGACCTGTCGAACGCGCGCGTGCCCTTCGACACCACGCAGCAGGGCGTGCTCAACATGCTGATGCTGGGCCGCGCGATGCAAAGCGCCAAGGGTTTCGGCAGCAACGCGGCCTTCCAGATGGGCACCACGCCGCGCAGCGTGCTCGACACCAGCGAGCTGTTCTACGACGGCAACAGCCAGGGCGGCATCCTCGGCGGCATGCTGATGAGCGTGGCGCAGGACATCCACCGCGGCGTGCTCGGCGTGCCCGGCATGAACTACTCGCTGCTGCTCGAGCGCAGCGCGGACTTCCCCGAGTTCGCGACCATGGTCTACGCGGCCTACCCCGACAGCCTCGACCAGCAGTTCATCTTCTCGCTGTGGCAGACGCTGTGGGACCGCGCCGAGGCCAGCGGCTATGCGCAGGCGATGACCGACAAGCCCCTGCCCGGCACGCCGGCGCACAAGGTGCTGATGCACGTGGCCTTCGGCGACCACCAGGTCACGATGTGGTCGGCCGAGGTCGAGGCGCGCACCATCGGCGCCAGGCTCTACTGCCCGGCCACGGCCAGCGGCCGCCATCCCGACGCGGTGCCCTACTTCCAGCTCTCGTGCATGGACCTGGGCGCCGGCGGCTACGACGGTTCCGCGATGGTGGTGTGGGACAGCGGCCCGGGCCGCCTGCCGCCCCCGCCGCAGGACAACCTCGCGCCCACGGCCGGCAGCGATCCGCACGAGGATCCGCGCGCCACGCCGGCCGCGCGGCAGCAGAAGTCGGAGTTCCTGCGCAGCACCGGCAAGGTGGTCGACGTCTGCGGCGGCGCGCCCTGCCGCTCGGCGGCCTACGCGCCCTGAAGTCGTGAAGGGGACGCGGCGCGCTCAGGCCGCCGCGCCCTCGCGGTACGCGCCCGCGGGCTTCGCGGGCCTCGCCTCGCGCGCGAAGCTGCGCTCCATCGCTTCGCCGCCTTCGCGGTAGTCGCCCGGCGTACCGCCGGTCCAGCGCCGGAACGCGCGGTGGAAGGCGGCCACGCTCGAGAAGCCGAGGTCCGAGGCGATGGCGATCAGCGGCTCGGAGCCGCGCGTGAGCCGCTCGATGGCGACGTCGCGGCGCAGCGCGTCCTTGATGTCCTGGAAGGTCGCGCCCTCGGCCTGCAGGTGCCGTACGAGCGTGCGCGCCGACAGGCCGAAGGCACCCGCCACATGGGCGATGTCGCAGTCCTCGCCGAGCCGTGCCTGCAGCCAGCCGCGCACGCGATGCGCGGCGCTGTCGGCGCTCGGCGGCACGAACAGCCAGTCGAGCGGCGCGCGATGCAGCAGGTCGCGCAGCTCGAGGCCGGAGCGGCGGCGCACCGGCCGGTCGAGGTACTTCGGGTCGAAGACCATGGCCGTGACGGGCTGCCCGAAGCGCGCGGGGCCGGGGAACATGAAGAGGTAGTCGGCGGCATCGTCGGGCCGCGCGAAGCCGAAGTCGATGCGCTCGAGCTCGATGCGCGCGCCGATGATCCACGAGCACAGGCCGTGCACCAGCTTCATGTGCAGCTCCTGCACCAGGCGCGCGCTGCGGGCCTGGCGCGGATAGGCATCGATGCGGATCACGGCCTCGCGTTCGTCGCGGTGCAGGGTGAACACCGAGCCGTCGTCGAGCACGCGGTTGAACTGCATCCATCGCTTGATGGCGACCTGCAAGGTGGGCGCGTCGAGCATCAGGATGCTCAGCACCTTGAGCGTGCCGCAGCGCAGCGGCCGCGCATAGAGGCCGGGCATCTCGTCGTCCATGTGCAGCGCCACGCTGCGGAACAGCTCGGCGAACTGCTCCTCGGTGACGCGGCCGTGCCGCTGCGCGAGCAAGGTGGGCGAGATCGTGGCCAGGTGCAGCATGCCGTGCAAGGTGGGCGCATCGATCGGCAGTCCCTCCAGAAAATCCCTGACGTACGAGATCGGCAAGGTGGGCCGGCCCGCGAAGTTCAATGAAACGGATCTCGCTGCAGGAGGCATGTGCATGGCGCGATTGGCAAATGAAGTTGGCGCGATCGGAGAACACGGGATCGCATGCGCTGCATAGAGTGAAGCCGACGCCGTGCGGCGAGGGCTCGATCAGGCCGTGCGCGTCGACATCATCCGTCCCACGAAAGAAGAACACCATGAGACAAACGCTCGGTTCGACCCGAACCGCGCCGCCGCTTGCGCGGCCGGCACGCATCCTTTCCCTCGGTATCGCCTGCGCGGCGCTGCTGGCCGCCTGCGGCGGCGATGGCGGCGGCGGCGGGGGCTTCATCCCCGTCGTGCCGGCCTCGCCGCCGCCCGCGGCGCCGGCGGCGCTCGACCAGGCCTCGATCACGGTGCTGTCGTCCAAGCCGCAGTTCGTGAGCGGCGGCGATGCGCTGGTCGAGGTGAAGGCGCCCGCGGGCGCGACGGCCTCGGGGCTGGAACTCACGCTGAACGGCAAGCCGGTGACGGCCCAGTTCGCGCGCGATGCGAACGGCAACCTGCGCGGCATGGTCAAGGGCCTGGCCATGGGCGCGAACACGCTGGCGGTGAAGGCCAGCGCCGAGGGCCGCGCGTCCTCGAATGCCGAACTGGTGCTCACCAACCATCCCGACACCGGCCCGATCCTCGCGGGTGCGCTGCTCACGCCCTACGAATGCCGCACGGTCGAATCGAACATGGGCACGCCGCTCGATGCGAACTGCTCGGCAACGCGGCGCAACGACTACTTCTATCGCACGCCTGCCGGCAGCTTCAAACCGCTGGCCGATCCGCTCGCGCGCCCGTCCGACCTGGCGCAGACCACAACCATCGAGGGCAAGACGGTGCCCTACATCGTGCGCGTGGACTCGGGCACGGTGGGCCGCACGATCTACCGCATCGCGCTGCTCGACGACCCCACGGCCGAGACCGTGGTGCCCACTGGCTACAAGCCCGCCGCGGGCTGGAACGGCCGGCTGGTGGTGAGCTTCGGCGGCGGCGCGGGCACGCAATACAACCAGGGCGTGAACCAGGCCACCGATGCGCTGAGCGACCTGCACCTGTCGCGCGGCTTCGCCTACATGATCTCGACCGAGCTGGTGAACGGCCAGCGCGGCAACGCGGTGCTGCAGGGCGAGACGCTGATGATGCTGAAGGAGCGCTTCATCGAGACCTACGGCGTGCCGCGCTGGACCGCCGGCTCGGGCGGTTCGGGCGGCGCGATCCAGCAGCTGGTGATCACGCAGATCTACCCGGGCCTGCTCGACGGCCTGCAGCCCTCGCTGACCTTCCCCGACGGCAGCCTGCACGTGGCCGACTGCCGCCTGCTGGAGAACGTCTACAAGGCCGACACCGCGACCTGGACCAATGCCAAGCGCACGGCGGTCGACGGCTTCACCAACGGCACCTGCCGCGCCTGGGACCTGAGCTTCGTCAACACCATCGTCGCGACCAACGCGGCCGGCTGCGCGCTCAAGGACGTCTCGAAGGTCTACGACCCGATCAACAACCCGACCGGCGCGCGCTGCACCACCTCCGACATGCGCACCAACATCATGGGCCGCGACCCGATCACCGGCTTCGCGCGCAGCCCGCTCGACAACGTCGGCGTGCAGTACGGGCTCGAGGCCTTCAACAAGGGCGCGATCAGTGCCGAGGAGTTCGTGACGCTCAACGAGAAGGTCGGCGGCTACGACAAGGACGGCAAGCCGGTGCCGCAGCGCACCGTGGGCGACGCGCTCGCGCTCGAGCGCGCCTATGCGAGCGGCCTGGTCAACTCGGGCGGCGGCGGCCTGGCCTTCGTGCCGATCCTGCATTCGCGCACCTACAACGACGCCTCGGGCGACATCCATTCGCACGAGCGCGACCTGGTGGTGCGCGCACGGCTGCAGCGCGCCAACGGCCGCGTCGACAACCAGGTCATCTGGGTCGGCCCGCGCACCGGCTATCCGCTGGCCGCGCTGTCGCTCGACGTGATGACGCAGTGGCTCGACGGCCTCGCCGCCGACCCGGCACCGCTGACCACCGACAAGGTGGTGGCGCACAAGCCCCGGGCCGCGGTGGACGCCTGCTTCGACGGCAGCGGCACCAAGTACGAGGAATCGCCTGCCTATGGCGCCACCGGCACCTGCGCCACGATGTACCCGCTGCATGGCGAGCCGCGCCAGCAGGCCGGCGCGCCGCTGACGAACGACATCAACAAGTGCCAGCTGAAACCGGTGCTGGCGTCGGACTACGCCCAGACCCTCACGCCCACGCAGCTCGCCCGGCTGCGGACCGTGTTCTCCAGCGGCGTGTGCGACTGGACCAGGCCGGGTGTCGGGCAGGTGCCGCTGAAGGGCACCTACCAGAGCTACGCGGTCGCGCCGGGCTGATCGGGCAGCCGCGGCGAGGCGGCGCGCAGCACGTGCTCCGACAGCAGGCGCGCGGCCTGCTGCAGCCGCTCGAACTGCGCCTCGCTGAGGCTCTGGCGCACCAGGTCGAAGTGGCACAGCGTGCCGGCCAGCCGGCCGTCGCCATGGGTCAGCGGCACGCCGTGGTAGGCGATCACCATGCCCTGGTAGGGGCTGCCGTCGAGCAGCCGCTCCTCGCGCGAATCCTCGGTGCACAGGCGACCGTCGCGCAGCACGAACTGGCAGAAGCTGCTGCCCAGCGGCACCACGGCGAGCTGCTCGGGGCGCGCCTCGCCGAGCTTGTCGACCATGTAGAGGTTGCGCAGCAGGTCGCCGTCGAGCACGAAGACCGCGGTGTAGCGGTGCGGCACGCCCGCGTTGAGGTGGCGCAGCGCCTCCTGCACGCCGTGTTTCCGCAGCACCTCGCCCAGGTTCTCGGAAAAGGCTGCCGCGGCGTCTGGCGTGAAATTCATCGCCGAACTGTAGCAAAAAGAATTCATTTCCAGCACCCGCCAAGGCGCCGGGCGCGGCCCGAAGCGCTTCAGGCGCGGCGTGCCGAGGCCGCGTCCTCGGCCAGCGCGGGGCCGTCGTAGGACACGCGGTAGTTGCCCAGGCCCGTGAGATCGAGCACGGTGAGCCCGCGCTTCTCGAGCCGGATCAGCCCCAGCGCCTGCAACCGCTGCAGCGCGACGTTCACGCGCTGGCGCGAGACGTTGGCCAGCAGGCCGATCTCGGTCTGCCCCACCTGCAGGTGGCGCGGCGCATCGGGATAGAGCTCGGGATTGAACAGGCTCGCGAGGCAGTTGGCCACGCGCGCGTCGGTGTCGAGCAGGCGCTCGTGCGCGAGCGCGCCGATGAACAGGCTCAGCCGCGCGTTGAGCAGTTCCTGCAGGTAGTGGTTGAAGGGCACGCTGGTCTCGCGCAGCCAGTCGAAGGTGCGGCGCGGCATCAGCGCCACGCGCGTGGGCCGCAGCGCGAACACGTCGTAGCGGCGCGCCTCGTGCTTGAAGAGCGACCCCTCGCCGAACCACACGCCCGCCGACACGCCCGTGAGCGTCGACACGCGGCCGTCCTCGGAGGCCACCGACATCTTGGCGAAGCCGTCGATCAGCGCCATCCAGTGCTCGACCAGCTGGCCCGCGCCCGCGATGCAGGCACCGCGCGCGTACTGGCGCTCCTGCATGCCGCCCAGCACGCGCTCGAGATCGGAAGAAGAAAGACCGGCCGCCCACCGGGAGCGCCGCACCATGCCCTCGAGGCAGGCCGCGGGCTGCGGGGTATCAGGGATTACCTGTAGCAATTCACGCCTCATCTGTCGTCGCAACGACCGTGGTGCCGCGTGCCGCTCCTTAATCTTTGTGGAGATCGACACCAACACAGGAGACCTCATGTTCGCCATCCCCCACGCACCGCGCAAGCGGGTTTCTCCGTGGCCGGCCCTTCGCGCCGGCTCCGTCGCGGCACTGGCCATTGCCGCGGCCGCGCTGCTCGCCAGTTGCGGCGGCAGCTCGGACAGCGGCGCGGTGTTCCTGCCGGTCGCGCCGCCCCCGCCCGCGCCGCCGCCCGCCCCGGCCGCCTTCGACGTGCGCACGCTGTCGTCCAAGCCCGAGATGGTGAGCGGCGGCGACACGCTGCTCGAGGTGCGCGCGCCCGAGGGCGTGGCGACCGACAAGGTGCGCGTGAGCCTCAACGGCAAGGACGTGAGCGCCCAGCTGAGCACGCGCGATGCCGCCACGCGCACGCTGCGCGGCCTGGTCACGGGCCTCGCCGAAGACCCGGCCTCGGCCACCGGCAAGGAGAACCTGATCGTCGTGACCAACGCCGACAAGCCCGAGCAGCGCACCGAGCTCAAGCTGGTCAACTACCCGATCACTGGCCCGATCCTCTCGGGCCCGCACATCACGCCCTACGAATGCCGCACGGTGCAGAACGGCCTGGGCGTGGCGCTCGACACCAACTGCTCGGCCACCACGCAGGTGGTCTGGTACTACCGCAGCAAGGCCGGCAGCTTCAAGCCGCTGGCCGACCCGACCGGCACGCGCCCGGCAGACCTGGCCGACACCACCACCAACGACGGCGTCACCGTGCCCTACATCGTGCGCGTGGAGTCGGGCACCATCAACCGCGGCGTGTACCGCCTCGCGGTGCTCGACAACCCGGCGAAGGACGCGCCCGCCACCTGGAAGCCCGGCAAGGGCTGGAACAGGAAGCTGGTGCCCTACTTCGACTGCTGCGGCTCGGCCCAATACAACCAGGGCGTGCATCCGATCGAATCGATCCTCGACGCGGTCGGCGACATCTACCTGTCGCGCGGCTTCGCCTTCGTCAACTCGACCGAGCTGTGGAACAACCAGCACGCGAACCCGCACCTGCAGGGCGAGACGCTGATGATGATCAAGGAGCACGTGATCGAGGAATTCGGCGAGGTGCCGAAGTGGACCGCGGGCATCGGCGGCTCGGGCGGCGCGATCCAGCAGTACCTGATCGCGCAGCTCTACCCGGGGCTGCTCGACGGCATCCAGCCGATCGTCTCGTTCCCCGAGACGCTGATGCCCGAGGTGATGGAGTGCCGGCTGCTCAACAACGTCTACAAGCTCGACATGGCGACCTGGACCACCGCCAAGCAGGACGCGGTCAACGGCTTCAACACGAATACCTGCGTGGCCTGGGACCTGTCGTTCGCGAGCATCATCAAGTCCGACAACGCTGCGGGCTGCGGCTTCCTCGAGCCGACCAACGCGGCCAACGTGTTCAACCGCGCGACCAATCCGAACGGCGTGCGCTGCGACCTGTTCCAGACCAACGTCAACCTGCTGGGCAAGCGCCCCGGCACGCAGGAGGCGCGGCGCCCGATCGACAACGTCGGCGTGCAGTACGGCCTGGCCGCGCTCAACAAGGGCACGATCACGGTGAAGGAGTTCCTCGACCTCAACGAGAAGGTCGGCGGCTACGATCGCGACGGCAACGTGCAGGCGGCGCGCGCGCAGGCCGATGCCGGCGCGCTCGAGGCCACCTACTCGGGCGGCTTCAAGAACAGCTTCTCGGGCCCGGGCCTCGCGAACATCCCGATCATCACGCAGCGCGCCAATGCCGATGCAACCGGCGACATCCACGACACGCTGCAGGACCTGATCATCCGCGCGCGGCTGCAGCGCGCCAACGGCCGCAGCGACAACCAGATCATCTGGACGCTGGGCTCGACCTCGGCCGTGAACTACATCGCCGCATCGATCGACCTGATGAACAAGTGGCTCGACAACATGGCGGCCGACAGCGCCGCGGCCTCGACCGACAAGGTGGTGCGCAACAAGCCCGCGGGCGCCAACGACGCCTGCTGGGACAAGGCCGGCACGCGCATCGACGAAGCCGCGTCGCAGGACCCGGCCGCGAAGTGCAACGTGGTCTATCCGCGCTTCAGCACGCCGCGCATCGTGGCCGGCTCGCCGCTCGTGAACGACGTGCTCAAGTGCCAGCTCAAGCAGGTCGCGATGGCCGACTACACGGTGACCTTCAGCGGTGCCGAGGAGACGCGGCTCAAGACCATCTTCCCGGCCGGCGTGTGCGACTGGAGCAAGCCGGGCGCGGGGCAGCAGCCGCTGAAGGGAAGCTACCTGCGCCTGCCGCTGGGCTGAGGGTTTCATGGTGGGGATTTCGGGGCTCTTCGGAGCCCCTTTTTCGTGGCGCGGCGCGGGGCGTTCGCGCGATAGGAATTCCCCATCCGCGCCGGCTTCGGGCAAGGAGTTTTAACTGTACGTCCATACAGCATTTCTCTAGAATGCCTCGTCTCCAAGAACAACTTCGAGGCGACCGCATGACCACCGCCAATCCGCCCGCAGCCGCTGCGCGCATCCTCTTCTTCTCACGCCCCACGCAGACGCAGCCCGCCCCGCGACCCACCCCGCGTCTGCGTGCCACGGGGCGCCTCTCGACCTGGCCGTTCCGCGTGCTGCGGCACAACGAGCAGGGCGATCCGCACGACATCAAGGCGCAGGCGGCGCGGGTGTTGCGGACGACGGCGCAGCAGTGGTGGCCGAAGGTGGACTGAATCACTCATCGTTCGAAAGTGCCAGATGACATTCGACATGACCCAGGATCACGCAACGAGCGACACCCGACTGCTGGTCGGACTGTTTCCGAACGGAGCGGTGTCAACGGCCATCGAGTTGCACCGCAAGCAGTGGTGGTGGCCGAAGGGCTGCCACTTTCCGCCGCTGAGCCGATTGCATCTCACGTTGGGCTATCTCGACGAGCACGAAGAGCGCTGCGAGGAACGACTGCTCGAGGCACTGTCGCAAGTGCGGATGAAGGCATTCGGTCTGATGCTCGATCAGTCCGGCACATGGTCCAACGGTGTCTCCGTGATTCAGCCCGCTCCGCACGGACAGTTGTTCGAACTGCGAGAAAGAATCTGGTCGGCTCTCCAACATGCGGACCTGATGGACCTCGCCAATATCTCGGGATGGAAACCCCACATCACGATCGCCCGCGCCTCCGAGCGCGCCGCCTGCCCGGCGATGTCACCCATTCCATGGGCCGTGAGCGAAATCCGCGTCGTCCGCTCGCACTTCACGACACCGTTCCATCACGAGCACCTGGCATCGATCTCCGCGCGCCACGGGCTGCGCCGCCTGAGCGCTTCACTCCACTGAACCGGCAACCATCGCGCCGGCTCGGCAGGCCTCACACCAGCAGGTCCTGCACGTCCTCATCGAACCCCGCCATCGGCTGCGCCTTCGCGAGCGCCAGCCACACCGCGAACGGAATCCGCTCGAAGCTGCGATGCACCGCGGCACGCGCGACCACGAGGCGTTCGCCCTCGAGCACCATCACGCCGCATTCGGCCGGCACCTCCTCGGGCGTGGCGATGCAGCGGCCGCGCGCGTCGTTGCCCAGCACGTACCAGCACTCGCCGCCGAGGTCGAGGTAGGCCGCGCGCTTGTCGGGCTTGCGCAGGTCGCCCAGCAGGTCGGCGCGGCTCACCTTCACCTCGTGCACGATCGGATGCGCATAGGCCTCGACGCTGGTGTTGCGGATCGAGAAGACATCGGGCCTGGCCATGCACCAGCGCGCCTTGCCGCCCTCTTCCGCCGGCGGCAGCTTCGCGCGCAGGCTCAGGCCGCGCCAGGCGATGCGGCCGCCGCGCGTCATCTCGCGCGCCACGCGTTCGCCCAGCGCCTCGTGCGGCGACAGCGCCGCTCGGTTGATCGTGAGCGTGGTGGCGATGCGCGCGAGGCCGGCATCGGTCACGCGCAGGGTCTCGTGGCCGTGCGCCGACCGCACGCGCTCGAGGAATCCGCCCGCGAGCAGCTCGACCTCGATCGCGTCGCAGCAGGGCCAGCCGGCCGAGCGGTACATCTCGCGCAGGCGCCGCGCATGCAGCTTGCCGAAGGGCACGCCGCCCGACGCCGATGCGATGGCCAGCGAGGCCGCCAGCGACACCGCGGTCTGCATCGGTGGTTCCTCCACCGGCGGCGGAAAGCCGGGGTCGGTCACCGGCGGCATCGCGGGCGGCGGGTCGCCCTCGGGCAATGGCCCCGGCGGCATGACGGGCGGTGGCGGCACCACGGGCACGTCGGGCGCGGGTGGCGGCGGGCCGATGGGCGTGTCGACGATGGGATCGAGGGCGAGTGCGGACATGGTGAGGAACAGGTTAGCGAAATCCGGTGGATGAGGCGAGGACTCGAACGAACGGTTGCGATCGGTTGCACAGACGGACAGAGCGCGCGGATGCCGCCGTCGCGTCAGTGGAAATCCCGGCTGCTGTTGCTCTGCGCGAGCCGGCCCATCAGCGGCGTCAGGTCCTTGAAGCCGGTGGCGACCAGGTGCTGCACCTTGCCGCCGCTGTCGTCGTCGCGCTGCCAGGTGCCCTGCACCGCGAGCAGGTGCGATTTCAGCAGCGGCTCGCGCCAGGCCTCGATCACGTGGTTCCAGACGATCACGTTGACGTTGCCGGTCTCGTCCTCGAGCGTGACGAAGATGGTGCCGTTGGCGGTCTGCGGCCGCTGCCGACCCTTGACGATGCCGCAGGCGCGCACCACGCGGCCGCTGGGCATGGCGCGCAGCTGCTCGGCGCTCAGCAGGTTCATGCGCGCCAGCCGCGGGCGCAGCAGCGCGAGCGGATGGCGCCGCAGCGTGAGGCGCATCGACGCATAGTCGCCGACGATCTCCTCGCCCTCGGGCGCCGCGGGCAGCGCCAGCGCCTCCTCGTGGATCGGCACGCCCTTGAGCAACCCCGGCGCGCGCCGCTGCGCCGTCGCATCCCACATCTGCTGGCGCCGATGGCCCGACAGCGAGATCAGCGCATCGGCCGCGGCCAGCGCCGCCATGTCCTTGCCGTCGAGCTCGGCGCGCAGCGCGAGGTCTTCGGTGCTGGTGAAGGGCGACTGCGCGCGGGCCTCGAGCAGGCGCTTCGCGCCGCCCTTGCTGAGGCTCGCGATGCGGTTCAGGCCCAGGCGCACCGCGGGCTGATCGTCGTGACCCAGGCGCTCGGCATAGCGTGCATCGGTGCCCGGCGGCACGCGCGGCGCATCGGCCGCGCGCGGCTCGAGCGTGGTGTCGATCTCGCTGCAGGTCACGTCGACCGGTCGCACCTCCACGCCATGCCGGCGCGCGTCCTGCACCAGCTGCGAAGGGCTGTAGAAGCCCATCGGCTGCGAATCGAGCAAGGCGGCGAGGAAGCAGGCGGGCTCGTGGCACTTGAGCCAGCTGCTGACCGTGACCAGCAGCGCGAAGCTGGCGGCGTGGCTTTCGGGGAAGCCGTAGTCGCCGAAGCCCATGACCTGTCTGAAGATGGCTTCGGCGAATTCCTCCTTGTAGCCATGGTGGACCATGCCGTCGACCAGCTTACGGTGGAATTTGCCGAGCCCGCCCTTGCGCTTCCATGCCGCCATTGCGCGGCGCAACTGATCGGCCTCGTCGGCCGTGAACCGGGCCGCGATCATCGCGATCTGCATCACCTGTTCCTGGAAGATCGGGATGCCCAAGGTACGTTCCAGCGCGGGCCGCAGTTCGTCCTTCTCGTAGAAGATGGGCAGGCCCTTGGCGACACGTTCACGCTGTTTGAGGTAAGGGTGCACCATGCCGCCCTGGATCGGCCCGGGCCGCACGATCGCGACCTCGATCACCAGGTCTTCGTAAGTGCGCGGCTTCAGACGCGGCAGCATCGACATCTGGGCACGGCTCTCGATCTGGAAGACTCCCACGGTGTCGGCGTCGCAGATCATGTCGAACACCTTGGGATCGTCGCTCGGGATCTGGTGCATTTCCCGGCTCCAGCCCCGCCAGCGGTTCATGTGGTCGAGCCCCCGCTTGATCGCGCTCAGCATGCCGAGCGCCAGCACATCGACCTTGAGCATGCCGATGGCCTCGAGATCGTCCTTCTCCCACTGGATCACCGACCGGTCCTTCATCGAGGCCTTCTCGACCGGCACCAGCCGCGTGAGCTTGGTGTGCGTCAACACGAAGCCGCCGACATGCTGGCTCAGGTGGCGCGGAAAGCCCCGCAGGCGCTGCGTCATCTCGATCCACTGCACCAGCTTGAGTTCATCCTCCTCCACGCCCACGCGCGCGGCGGCGGCACGCAACTGCTCGCCGAGCACGGTGTCGTCGAACCAGTAGTGGTCCTTCGCGAATTCGTCGACCAGGCGCTCGTCGATGTCCAGGGCCTTGCCCACGTCGCGCAATGCGCTGCGCGCGCGGTAGCAGATGACGACCGCGGCAATGGCGGCGCGGTCGCGGCCGTATTTCTCGTAGATGTACTGGATGACGTCTTCGCGCCGCTGGTGCTCGAAGTCGACGTCGATGTCGGGCGGCTCATGACGATGCCGGCTCAGAAAGCGCTCGAACAGCAGATGGCCCTTGTGGGGATCGATCGCGGTGATGCCGAGGCAATAGCAGACGGCCGAGTTGGCGGAGGAACCTCGGCCCTGGCAAAGGATGTTCTGCGAGCGCGCGAAGCGCACGATGTCCTCCACCGTGAGAAAGAACATCTCGTATTCGAGCTCGAGAATCAGCGACAGCTCCTTCTCGACCTGTTCGCACACCTTGTCGGGCACGCCGTCGGGATAGCGCTTCCTCGCGCCCTCCCAGGTCTTGCGCACCAGCGTCTGCGCGGGCGATTCGTCGTGGCCGAGGGTCTCGAGCGGGTACTTGTAGTTCTCGCGGATCACCTTCGGATCGAAGCTGCAGCATGCGGCCACCTCCAGCGTGTTCGCGAGCATCTCGCGCGTGTAGAGCTCGGCCAGCCGCACGCGCTGGCGCAGATGGCGCTCGGCATTCGACTGCAGCGCGAAGCCGCATTCGGCCACCGTCTTGCCCTCGCGCACGGCGGTGAGCACGTCCTGCAGCGGCTTTCGCGCGCGCGCATGCATGTGCACGTCGCCGGCCGCCACCCGACGCACGCCTGCGCGCTCGCCGGCCTCGGTCAGCGCCACGAACCAGAGGTCGTCGTCGATCTCGTTGAGCATCTCGACGGCCAGCCAGAGGTTGTCGCCATAGAGGGCCTGCGCCGCCTTCAGGTCGCCGTGCAGCGCCTCGGCGTCGAGCATGGCGCCGGGCACGCGCCGCGGCACGAACAGCACCTGGCAGTGCTGCAGCGAGGCCACGTCGCTGCCGTCCCAGGTCACGCGGTAATCGCCCTTGGGCAGTTCGGTGGTGCGCGCGGCGGTGATGAACTCGCAGAGGTTGCCCCAGCCCTCGGTGTCGTTCGCGATCACCACCAGCTTGAAGCGCTCGAAGCGGAACTCGCTGCCGAACAGCAGCCGGAACTCGGGATGGCGCGGGATCGGCGGCTCCTCGGGATGCTCGCGCTCGTACTCGTCGAGCTGCCCCGGCAGGTCGCGCAACGCCACGTGCGCGCGCACGATGCCGGCCACCGAGCATTCGTCGGTGATGGCGAGCGCCGCATAGCCGAGGTGGTAGGCGCGCTGCACCAGCTCCTCGGGCGTGGAAGCGCCGCGCTGGAAGCTGAAGTGCGTGAGGCAATGCAGCTCGGCATAGCCCGGCAGGCTCGGCACGCCGACCGCTTCGCGCCGCGGCAGGGGCTGCACCGGGGCCGGCTTGCGCTGCTTGGCGCTCGAATCAGGCATACAGCCCCTGCAGGAACCAGCGCACCTCGCCCGAGGCGAAGCAGGCCGCGGAGCGCTCCCTGAAGATCCACACCAGGCCGGCCTCGGGACTCTCCGCGATGTAATAGTCGCGCACCGCCGGCTGGCCGCCCTCGTCCACGCCACCCCACCATCCGGTCTCGACCCGCTGCGGCCCGATCAGCTTGCTCAACGGACCCTTGTAGCAAGGCCGCTCGCCGTCCATCTCGAGGCGCAGCGGCTCGGGCAGCAGCCAGGCGGGATAGAGGGCATCGGGCTGCTGGGCCGGTGCCGCGGCGGCATCGCGTGCCCGTGCCTTGGGTGCCGCGGACTTGATGCCGCTGCGGCCCAGCGCCGGCCGCCAGACCTGCGTGTGTTCGGGCTGGTGATCCGCCCGCGCCCGCGGCACCAGCACCTGCATCGCCCCCAGCCGCACGCTCAGCCGCTCGACCATCTCGTGCAACTTGTCCCCCTTGCGGTTGTCCTCCGGCAGAAAACTGGTGCTCGCCCCGGCCCACGGATCGGTCTCGAGCGAGCGCAGCTTGAGCCAGCTCGCGGGCGCGGCGAGCGTGGCGAGGGCGAGCTTTTCGGACAGCAGGCGGCGCAGGTGCGCGAGGTCCTGCGTGGGCTCGGCGGTGCGCACCGCGACCTGCTGGGTCGGCGGCAGGTTCACGCCGTTGAAGCGCTTGAGGTCGAGCGTCCATTCGAGTTCGAGCGCGCGCGCGCCGCGCTGGCGCGCACGCAGCCAGATCTGCAGCGCCGACAGCAGCCGGTTGGCCGACCACATCAGCTCGGGCGCGGTCTCGGCCAGCGCGGGCAGCTCGAGCTTCTGCTCGAACACGTCGGGCAGCGTGAGCCAGGCATGGCTTTCGGGCCGCAGGCCCCAGGCGATGTCGAGCGCGGCGCGCAGCTCGGCACCGAAGCGCCGCGAGAGCCCGCCGCGCGGCAGCGCCGCCACCTCGCCCCAGCTGCGGCAGCCCAGCCGCGCGAGCGCATCGAGGTGCTCGCGCGCGGCGCTCAGGGTGTCGAGCGGCAGGCCGGCGGGAATCTCGGGCGGCCGCTTCTCCTCGCGCACGAACAGCCGCAGCCGCGCCAGCGCCTCGAGGCTGGTGGCGCCCTGCGCGCCGCGCAGCACGGCGGCGGCAGGCACGGGGTTCTCGTTGAGCAACTGACGCATCAGCGAGGAACGCCCGCCCCACAGGCGCTCGCAGGCCGAGACCTCGAGCATCAGCGCCTCGTCGAGCCAGCACACGTGCGGCGTGTAGCGCAGCGCCCACCAGCCCAGCGCCTCGGGCGTGGGCATGGCATCGGCGGCGGCCGTGGCGGCACCGGCCTCGGCCTGCGCCTCAAGCGACCACTGCAAGGCGATCCAGTGCATTGGCGCCTCCTGCCTTCCATGCGTCGATGCGCACCACGTTGGCGGCCGGCGGTGCTTCCACCGCCTCCACCGCCACGGCGCCCTGCTGCTGCGCGCGCAGCTTGCGCCGCAGCCGCGCGGCCGCGAGCAGTGCCGCCATGCGCTCGCCGCGCGCCGGCAGCATCACCGGCGCGGCCAGCGGCGGGCCGCGGCGCTTGAGGATGTGCAGCTCGATCTGCGCCGGGTCGGCCTCGCAG